>NZ_JAXCIA010000008.1:0-134739 GCF_035985025.1 Flavobacterium sp. PL11 | reverse complement strand
GTAATGAGTAAACAAGTTTTACGTTCAGGTACTTCGGTTGGAGCTAACATTCGTGAGGCAAAAAATGCAGAAAGTAAAGCTGATTTTATTCATAAGATGGGAATCTCACAAAAAGAGGCCGACGAAACCTTGTACTGGTTGGAACTCTTACAGGCAAGAAATTATCTTTCTTATGAAGAATTTGAAAGTTTAAACAATGATGGTATTGAAGTTTTAAAATTGATAAAGAGTATTATCATTACTGCTAAAAATAATCAAAAAAAAACTTAATCCTTAATCCTTACTAATTAATCCTTATTAAGTCATAAGTCATAAGGATTAATAATAGATTTTAAATTGTAAAGATGAGTGAAGACATTATTAAAATAAAAAGTTTTTTATTTGCTATTCGAATAGTAAATTTATACAAAACGTTAATTTCTAGAAGTGAATATGTAATGAGTAAACAAGTTTTACGTTCAGGTACTTCGGTTGGAGCTAACATTCGTGAGGCAAAAAATGCAGAAAGTAAAGCTGATTTTATTCATAAGATGGGAATCTCACAAAAAGAGGCAGACGAAACCTTGTACTGGTTAGAACTCTTACAGGCAACAAATTATCTTTCTTATGAATAATTTGAAAGTTTAAACAATGATGGTATTGAAGTTTTAAAATTGATAAAGAGTATTAGCATGTCTTCTATAAATAATCAAAAAAAACTTAATCCTTAATCCTTACTAATTAATACTTAATTAACATGTTAACAAAAAGAATAATACCTTGCCTTGATATAAAAAATGGACGAACCGTAAAAGGTGTCAATTTTGTAGATTTACGTGACGCTGGAGATCCCGTGGAATTAGCCAAAATTTATTCGGATGAAGGAGCCGATGAATTGGTTTTCTTAGATATTTCAGCAACTGAAGAAAGAAGGAAAACATTGGTCGATTTGGTTCGGAAAGTGGCTTCTACTATAAATATTCCTTTTACTGTTGGTGGTGGAATTTCTTCTGTTGAAGATGTCGAAATTTTATTGCAAAATGGAGCTGATAAAGTTTCTATTAATTCGTCTGCTGTTAAAAACCCGCAGTTAATCAATGATTTAGCACAAAAATTTGGAAGTCAATGTGTCGTAGTCGCTATTGATGCTAAGCAAATTGACGGCCAATGGATTGTTCATTTAGTAGGTGGAAAAGTGCCAACAGCGTATAATTTATTTGAATGGGCAAAAGAAGTTGAGCAACGTGGTGCTGGGGAAATCTTATTTACCTCAATGGATCATGACGGCACTAAAAACGGATTTGCGAATGAAGCTTTGGCAAAATTATCTGAATTAGTTAATATTCCAATAATTGCTTCTGGTGGAGCAGGGACTATAGAGCATTTTGTTGATGCTTTTAAGGATGGAAAAGCTGATGCAGCCTTGGCAGCAAGCGTATTTCACTTTAAAGAAATCGAAATTAAAACGTTAAAAAAAGAACTAAAAAAAAATAATATTGAAGTTAGAATTTAGTCTTGTACATTAAGACTTTCGACTTTAAAAACTTTAGACTACAAAGATGAATATAGATTTTTCAAAAAATACAGATGGATTAATTCCTGCAATCATTCAAGACAGTGAAACTAAAAATGTTTTGATGTTGGGTTACATGAATGCAGAGGCATACGCAAAAACTGTAGAAACTAATAAAGTAACTTTTTACAGTAGATCAAAAAAACGACTTTGGACAAAAGGAGAAGAAAGCGGCAACTTTTTAAATTTAATAGACCTTAAAAATGACTGTGATAATGATACCTTATTAATCCAAGTAAAGCCAGAAGGACCAACATGTCATAAAGGATCTGACACTTGTTGGGCACAAGAAAACAAAATCGATTACGGTTTTATTTCAAAGTTAGAAAATACGATTAAAACTCGTAGAGAAAACGCTGATTCTGAAAAAAGTTATGTTGCTTCGCTTTTTCAATTAGGGATAAATAAAATTGCACAAAAAGTAGGTGAAGAGGCTATTGAGGTGGTTATAGAGGCCAAAGATGATAATGATGATTTGTTTTTAAGTGAAAGTGCTGATTTACTTTTTCACTATTTAATTTTATTGCAAGCCAAAGGATTTCAGATTGAAGACGTGGTGAAAGTTTTGAAAAGTCGCCAAAAATAAAATAGGTTTTAAATGCAAATTTTTTAAATCCAATAGCAATTACAATTGTTTATTGGATTTTTTTTCTTTTAAATCAAAAAACAATCCACTATATTTACTTTTTATATAAAATATTAGATTATCATTTAGGTTATGAATTTAGACAATTCCATTTTGAATCAAGAAATAAATAGTAAAACATTAAAGGCAAGTTTGTTTATAAATATGACTACTGATGATGATGATTCTCGGCCTGTTTATATATCAGGTAACTTCAATAATTGGCGTACACAGGACAAAGAATTTATGATGGAGAAAATAGGGAATAGTTTGTATCACTATAAATTTTCACTTGAGTTTGATTATCCAGAAGAATTGTTATATAAGTTTACAAAAGGTGACTGGAGTGATGTAGAAATTGATAAAGAAGGTAATCGTACTGATAATAGATCGACTAAAGTTCATTCAGGAATACAAAAAGAACATGTTGCGCGATGGAGGAAGAATTGGTTACCATTCAAGCAAAATTATTTGCCTCAAGTTCTTCTAATTTCCGATGAATTTGAGATTCCGCAATTAAATAAAACAAGAAAAATTTGGGCTTTATTACCACATGATTATGATAATTCTAGCGAAAGTTATCCTGTTATGTATTTACAAGATGCTCAAAATTTATTTAATGAGTCGGCAGAATTTGGCAATTGGGAAATTGATAAAAAACTGGCTGTAATGTCTGAATATAAGATTGGAAAAATAATAGTTATTGCAGTTGAGCACGCAGAAGTAGATCGAATAAAGGAATATAATGTAGGTAAAACCATTTTAGGAAAAGGACAGGGAAAAAAATACATTCGTTTTGTAACTGACACTTTAAAGCCATTTGTCGATAAGAATTTTCGAACTAAAAAGGAAAAAGAATTTACGGGAATAGGAGGGAGCTCAATGGGTGGATTGGTAAGTATATTTAGCGGTCTTAGAAATCCAGAAGTTTTTGGTAAACTAATGATTTTTTCACCTTCACTATGGGTAGTTCCAGAATTAAAAATTAATGCTAAAAAAGCAAATGTTTCTGATTCAAAAATCTATTTGTACGCAGGCGGAGAAGAAAGCAAAAATTTAGTCACTGAGGTTCAAAAATTTCAACAGGATTTACTTTCAAGTAAATTTATTACAGATGAAAATCAGATCAATTTAAGTTACAATAGGAAAGGGAAACACACAGAAACATACTGGAGTGATGAATTTCCAAAAGCTATTGAATGGTTGTTCTTTCAAACAAAATAATCAAATTATTAAAAAACCACTGCTAACTTAAAGTTCAGTATAAAAAATTATAAATGAAAATAAATACACTCTCTAACTTAAACCACTTTTCCGGTACAGTTTTAATTCCTGTATTTGAAACAGATGCTTCAAATAACCATATAAATAGTTACAATGATATAGAAATTTCGACTAAACTTTTTTCGGCAAAAAAGGATTCTCATTATATTATTGAGAAAAACAACAATATTTATATCTATATTGGTTTAGGAAAAACAATTGAATATAAAGCACTGAAAACTATTTTTCGTCGTATCTCATCTAAACAAAAAGAACATTTTGGAAATAATTTAGCGTTGTTATTGACTGATAATTTTGAAGACAATCATGTTGAAGCAATGATTTCTGGTTTGCTATTAGGAACCTATAATTTAGGTCATTTTAAGGTGGATAGAAAATTGCACCCATTTTTAGATTCTGATTTTGATTTCAATATAGTTTCAGCAAAAGATCATCAGTCTATAGCAAAGAAAGCACTGAAAATAGCAAAAGCACAACTTAGTGTATATGAGTTGGTAGATCTACCTCCAAATACAGTAACCCCTAAATATTTATCAGCTTGGGCTAAAGACACCGGCTCAAAATATGGATTTCAAGTTGAGATTTTAGGGTATGAAGCGTCAAAGATAGCCGGCTTAGGAGCTTTTTTAGCGGTAGGAAAAGGAAGTGAGAATGAACCTCAGTTTATCATAATGAAGTACACTCCCAAAGTGGTAGCTCAATCAATGAAGCATATTGGTTTAGTGGGTAAAGGAATTACTTTTGATACTGGTGGACTCAATATTAAAACAGCTGGAATGCTGCACATGAAATGTGATATGGCAGGTGGAGGAGCTGTTTTTGGAGCAATGCAACTTATAGCTGACTTACAATTACCTGTACAAGTTACCGCGATAGTTCCTTGTGCAGAGAATTCAGTGGATGCCAAATCATTTCTGCCAAGTGATGTGATCAATAGTTACGGCGGTCATTCAATTGAAATTATTGATACAGATGCTGAAGGTCGTCTCATATTAGCTGACGGATTATCTTATTTAATTAAAAATTTCAAACCAGAATATATAGTAGATATTGCAACGTTAACTGGAAGTAGTGTGGCAACTTTAGGTTTTGAATGTGGCGCTTTGTTTACCAATAATATAGAAATGTCCCAGAAATTACAACAAAGCGGAGATGCAATAGGAGAGCGTCTTTGGCCATTACCTCTTTGGGATGCATACAAATCAGATATTGAGAGCGATATTGCCGATGTAAAAAATTATAGTGGCAAACCTGTTGCTGGAGCAATTAGTGCAGCTAAATTTTTAGAATACTTTACACAAGAACATACTGCATGGGCACATCTTGATATTGCTGGTGTCGCATTTGGCGATGATGAATTTGCAAAAAGTAAACACGCAACCGCCTATGGCGTTCATTTATTAACTAAATTCATTGAAAATTTATAACCTATGGAAAACTCAAAAACCTTTCTTTGCATTTCAAATTTCTTTAAGGGTGCCGATTTTTTAATTCAGTTAAAAGAGCTGGGCAACAAAGTTTATTTAGTAACGAGCGATAAATTAAAGGAAGAAGCTTGGCCACATCAGCATATTGATGAAATTTTCTATATGGAAGGGCAAGATTTCGACTGGAATTTAGAACATCTTTTACTGGGAGTTGGTAATTTTATGAAAGCTACCAATATCGATGCAATTGTGGCACTCGATGATTATGATGTAGAAAAAGCAACTTATCTGCGAGAAAATCTAAGGATAAGCGGAATGGGTCAAACCACAGGACGTTACTTTAGAGATAAGTTAGCGATGCGTATGAGAGCTAAAAGTTGTGGTATTCCAATTCCCGCTTTCTGTTCTTTATTTAATGATCATGACATCAATACTTTTGCAGATACGATTGATGCACCGTGGGTCTTTAAACCACGATCAGAAGCATCAGCTACTGGAATTATAAAAGTACATGATAAAGAAAGCTTATGGATTCAAATCCACGAAATGGGAAACAATCGATTTAAATATTTAATCGAGCAATTTAGACCTGGCGATGTTTATCACTGTGACAGTTTAATTTTTGAAAGTAAAGTGTTGTTTAGTTTAACTTCAAAATATTTAGCTACACCAATGGAAATCTCACAAGGTGGCGGCGTATTTCGTTCAGCCAACATTGAATATAATTCAGAAGATGATAAGGTAATTAAAAAGGTAAATGAGCAAGTTTTGAAAGGTTTTGGATTAAAACACGGTGCGGCTCACACTGAATTTATAAAATGTAAAGAAACGGGAAAAATTTATTTTTTAGAAACCTCCTCAAGAGTTGGAGGAGCACATCTGGCCGAAATGGTCGCCGAAGCTTCAAATATAAATCTATGGAGAGAGTGGGCTACTATTGAAGATTGCTTAACTAAAGGTACCAAATATTCGTTGCCAAAAGTAAAAAAAGGCTATGGTGGTATTGTGTTGACATTATCTAAATTTCAGCACCCTGATTTATCATCGTTTTCAGATCCTGAAGTTTCTTTCAAAGTTCCTTTAGATTATCATGCGGGGCTTGTTGTTAAATCTGCTAAAAGAGAAAGAGTTTTAGAACTTTTAGAAGATTATGGTAACCGCTTAAAAACTGATTTTACTGCTGTGGTGCCGCAAGCTAAATTAACTGAACTACACTGATATTAACTATTGAAAAGGCTACTATAAACTTAAATTATGGTAGCCTTTAAATTATAAAATCTGTATAGAAACAAAAATTATAATGGCATAAATACAATGTTTTCTAAATAAATAATAACAAATAGCAATCATCAATTTTTAAAAACAATTGATTCAAATTAACAATAAAAATATTCTACAAATACATTTTAGTTACATTTGCAAATCATCGCAATTATCAATGGAAATCTACAAAACGAAGGAAAATAATTTTCAGCTTTATTTAAACAAAATAAATAAAAAGTACAATAGAGTTAGCTTATTAAGGCTTTCATCAATTGTATTTTTTTTTATTGCTATTTATTATTATTTAAAAACTAATGAATTATTATATGTTATTATAGCTGTACTTCTCTTTAGTTTATTTATTTTTTTAATGCGAGTTCATTCTAAATTACTATTTAATAAACAATTCAATCAAGCGTTAGTTCAAATTAATCAAGATGAAATTACCTATTTAAATCGAAAAAATATTCCATTTGAAAACGGGCAAGAATTCAATGATTTTAATCATTCTTACGCTTATGATTTAGATATTTTTGGTGACTACTCCTTGTTTCAGAATATAAATAGAACAGCCACATTTATAGGGAAAAAAGTATTGGCAGAAAAGATGCTTAAGCTTTCGCCTAATAATGAAATCGAGCTAAATCAAGAAGCTGTTAAAGAACTTAGTAAAAAATTAGATTGGCGTCAAGAATTTTTGGCTTTCGCCAAAATAAGTGATGACAATCAATCAAAATATCAAACCTTATTAAAGTGGAGCGTCTTTAACAGTACTCCTGTAGCTAAATTTACTGTTTTTATCTCTTATATTTCGCCTATCGTATTTGTATTATTATTGATGGGCTATATAATAACAGCAAATACTACTTTTGCTTCTGTTCTATCTTATTTATTTGTTCTAAATCTTATTATTTTAGGTCGCTTTATGAAAAGAATTCAGTTAGAAATAGCCAATTCTTCGAATATTGATAAGACAATAAAACAATATAGTTTGCTTCTTAAAGAAATTGAAGAGGAAAAATTTGAGTCAGAAAAATTAATTTCACTTCAACAAAGATTGACTTTCAAAAAGGAAAACGCTAGTGTACATTTAAAGCAATTATCGGCTTTATTTTCGAATATGGATACTATTGGAAATCTAGTTACAGCTATTTTATTTAATGGTACTTTTTTATATAATTTACATGTATTTAAATCGCTAATTCAATGGAAAAGTGATCATGCCCAAGCTTTGCAAGAGTGGCTTGAAATAATAGGTGAGTTTGAAATGTTAAACAGCTTGGCTAATATGGCTTATAACAATCCTGATTTTGTTTATCCATCATTAAATACAAATTTTGAAATAGCATTTTCTAATTTAGGTCATCCTATGTTAAATAAGGAAACGAGGATAGGAAATGATGTTAGTTTTTATCCTGAGTCATTCATGATTTTGACTGGTTCGAATATGTCTGGGAAAAGTACATTTCTGAGGACTTTAGGAATTAATATGGTATTAACAGGAATGGGTTCAGCTGTTTGCGCAAGCCAAGCTACTGTTCATCCATTACCAATACTAGTTTCCATGCGTTTATCAGATTCATTGTCTGATAGTGAATCTTATTTCTATGCTGAAATTAAAAGGTTAAAACTGATAATGGACGAGCTTAAAATGAAGCCTGCGTTTGTTTTATTAGATGAGATTTTGCGAGGTACAAATTCTGATGATAAAAGAGTGGGTACGATAGAAGTAGTAAAAAAAATCATTGCTAAAAAAGCAATAGGAGCAATTGCAACACATGATATTGAAGTATGTTTAACTACTAATGATTATTCAGATATTTTAATAAATAAATGTTTTGAAGTAGAAATAGTTAACAATGACTTGTATTTTGATTATAAATTAAGAGATGGTATTTGCAAAAATAGAAGTGCTACTTTTTTGATGAAAAAAATGGAGGTGATTTAAATTGGATTTTGTTATTGTAAGATTTTAGAAGAAAATAATGTCTTTGTTTTGAAACATATAAGTCATATCAGTTTTTGCTATAATTTTTAGTTTGGTCAAGAAAAAATTAGATTGAATTAAACTTGTGTTTTTGTTAAATTAAGGCCATATAAGTTACGTAACGACAAGAGTTGAAAGCAAAAAAAATTCATAGATAGAGGTTAAACGCAAAAAATAATTAATACTTTAATTAGAAAATTATCTTGTCAATCTAAAGTCAATGCACCTAAAATTTCTTCGGATAAAAATGGACCACCAGGATATCTTGCAGTATAATCTAAATTCATCCAAATTTGACCGCGTTCATCAACGTGATAAAAAAGTTTCTTATTATGACTTTCCATAGGAAATAATACATTTTTTATTAGAAAGTTTACGTTATCTAAATCGCTTTGCGAACCTATCAATATCTCAGGATAGATATGACCCTTAGTATGAATCAGTCGGGGAGTGCCGCCAATAGAACGTACACTTGCAGCCATTAAGATGGAATGATCATCACAATCTCCAGAAAAATAAAGTAAAGACTCTGTGGCTGTTGCTATATAATCACCACCTTTTGGATCACTTACATAATTCCATCGGCTATTAATCTCTTTAAAAACTGCGAAACATTGTATAATAGTCCTGTATTCAGAATAGCCTTTTATATCTTTAAAATGTTCTGATGTAGCCTTGACAGCAAAATTTCTAATGCGAGGATTTTGATATTCGATTGCGTTTATAATCTTAGATTTATTAGGAAACGGCAGCAACTTAGCAATTATGATATCTTGCGGATATGGATTATAAGACATTGTGTACATCATTGAATTATAATCTTCAAAAACGCTATTAAAACCATAATTTCCAATGGTTGAACCATATAATAACACTAAAAGATAGATGATAATACATACAATTATAATCGTTCTAAGTAATCGAAGTACAACTTGTATAACTACTACCATAACCAGAAAAAGTATGATTCGATCAATATTTAAAAACCAGTTTGGATTAATTAAATTTTGATGTAGTATGATAAAAAGCGGAATAGCAATTAAAATATTTAAAACAAAAATAATAACATCGTCCCAAGGTTTTTTGACTTGAAACTTATGCTTAAGAATTTTAAAATCGATGTTTTTAATTTTTATCATACTTGAAAATAAAAACAGTTTTCTAAACCGTTTTTACAATATCCTCAAAAGTACCTTTTTTATCTATAATTTTGAGTTCAAGAAGTTGATTTTGAACTTTGTTTAACACTATCTCAGACAATTGATTTTGCGACCAGTTTGTAAGTTCGAGCCACTCTTGAATATCTTTGGTCTTTTGATTAAATTTTAAGGCAAGAGTTTGATCAATATTCACAATATTTTTAAAATCTATAGTTTGTCTATTGATTACTTTTAAAATAGTAGCAATCATCTCAGGCTCATTATCTAATATTTCATTCCGAACAGCAATTACAAAACACGGCCATGGTGTGGGACAATCTGCAATTTTTCTAAAAGTACCATTATCAACTAGTGGTTTAGTCATAAAACGCTCCCACATGAAATAATCAGCAGTACCGCTTGTTAAAGCTTGCACGGCACCATCAAGAGTATTGACAATCTCAAATTTTAGATTATCAGTTTGCCAACCTTGATTATCAGCATTTACATACGCCATCAATTGCGATCCAGAACCCAAACGAGAAATAGCAATTTTTTTATTTTCTAAATCTTCAATTGTATTATAACGGGAATCTACTGATACATGTATTCCCCATATTAATGGGCTTTCCACATATAATTGCACAATTTTGCTATCATTCCCAGCAATAATATCTTTTACAATTCCTTCAGTTAGTATAACAGCAATATCTGTCTCTGCAGTTCGTAACATAGTACACATTTTACCCGTGCCTTCAGGAATATTAGACCATTGTAGATCAATATTTTCCTTTTCGAATTCACCATTTTCAATGGCTAGTTGCCAAGGTAAATTAAAGTGTTCTGGAACTCCAACTATCTTTATTGTTTTCATTTTCTATTAGGATTATTTAGTTCGTACCAATTCCACAAAATATCATCTTCTAAATATTGATTGGTGATTTTCAGTCCGATTTTTTGTAAAATTGCATTTGACGCTTGATTAGCTTGATGAACAGCAGCTTCTACTACTTTAAGCTTCATGATATTAAATGCGTAATCAATCCATGGAAAACTGGCTTCACTTGCGAACCCTTTTCCCCAGTAATTTTCATTTAATCGATAACCAATATCATAAAAATTAACTTTATTATTGATCATTTCAGTATTATATTTTAAACCACACCAGCCAATCACCATACTATTTTCCTTTAAAATAATAGCAAATCGACCAATATTATAATCCATATATTGTTTTCTTACGGAATTAATATAGGATTGGGTTTGAGCAATATCTGTTAAAGGTTTATTCCATAAATATTGATGCACATGTGGATTGCGATCCATTTCAAATAAAGCTTTCGCATCTGATAGTAATATCTCACGAAGTATCAGGCGGTCCGTTTCTAAAAGTAGATCCATTTTACAATATTTTATAAATAAATGCAGTAATCTATGTAATGTTCAAGAATATTTATTCCAGAAATAATTCTAAAACGATATTATACGTTTATATCTTTAAAATTATTATTCTTAGCAAAACGAATCATATCAGTTAAAGCTTGATCATCCAAAACAGGTATTTCCAAAATTGTTTGTAATAAAGTAGTATCATATTCATTAGCTCTAGAAGTGAAATAAGGATTTAAATGCTTTCCAATACTTTCGTAATATAATTTTTCGATGGTGTTTTGATATATAAAATTTAAAGGTTTTTTAATCGATGTAAAATTAGTGTAACCTACTTCTTTCATAATCAATTGCAATCCTTCCATCATGTTAAAACTTCTATTGTGAACAATATTAAGTTGTTCTATATCATTTCTTTCAAATATTTTCACAATCACTTTAGCAACATAATCAACAGGAATAATATTTAAAACCGTATCCTCATAAACTATAAAACGCACATTTTCTTGCTCTCCTTTTCGCTGTGACGTAAAGTAAAAGAATTTTGCCAATAAATAAAAAACCATATATTTTGAAATAAAATTTGGGTTTTCAGTATCTAACATTTTTCCACCAATAACGCTTGGCCTTAAAATTTGAAAAGGCAAATTCACTTTTTTACATTCTTTTGCGATAAAAAGCTCTGAGTCATACTTAGCATTTTCATAAGCATTGCGGTGATCAGGACTAAATCCTAAAGTATGGAAATCATTTTCTATTAATCCTTTTCTATTTCCAGATGAAAAAGCGGTACCGATATAGATGAACTTTTTTATATAAGGTTGAAATAGTGTAAAGAGTGACTTAGTAATAGTAGTGTTCTCCTCATAAATTTTACTTCGTTGCGTTTCATCAGTAGATAAATTTACGAATCCCGCAGAATGTATAAAATAGGCTCCTTCTATTTTAGTTGAAAAAGTGGCTTGAATGTCAGCGAGATCAACATCAATTATTTCCAAGTATTGATGTAAATAGTGTATGCCTTTTTCTCTTATAATTTTGGGAGTATAATAACTTGATAAAAGCTCATCTATTCTGTCTAAAGCTGATTTTTTTCCTTTATTTCGAGCAATAATAAACAGTTTTCCATCATTATTAGATTTAATAAAGAGCTCTAAAATTTCATACATAATATGAGATCCTAAAACTCCTGTTGCGCCAGTAAGTATTATTTTCATTATCTTTTTTTCTAAAAAACAAATGTAGTTTTAAAAAAGAATAAAATCTTTTTTAAAACTACAAATATGAAAGTATCTGAAATTTTTAAATTTTAGCTTATCGCAATTTTATCTAAAGTATAAGCAATCAACTCATCAACTGCTTTGTAAGGATCACTACTAAAAGTTCCTGAAGCACGATTTGCTATTATTGCGTTTAAAGAGAGAGCATTATGTCCTAAAAGTGCCGAAAGTCCATATATCGCTGCCGTTTCCATCTCAAGATTGGTGATGCGATTGCCATCAAAATGAAAATTATTCATTTTAGAATTTAAATTTTCATCTTGAATGTTTAAGCGTAAGACACGCCCTTGCGGTCCATAAAAACCTCCAGCTGTCGCTGTGATTCCTTTATGCATTTTATCGCTTTCGATCATCTTTTCTAGTTTTTCAGAACAAGCAATAACATAAGGCTTCCCTTTTTTCATATCCCAAAGGGTATGTTTCACAAAAGCATCTTCCATTTCTAAATTCGAGACGTCGTCTATCAAGTAGGACCGTAGCATATTATCTAATCCCAATCCAAATTTTGACATTACAAAGCTATCAACTGGAATATCATTGTGCAGCGATCCTGATGTGCCAATTCTAATGATATTTAAAGAAGTCAATTTTTCCTTTGGAATTTTAGTTTCTAAATCGATGTTTACCAATGCATCTAATTCGTTAACTACAATATCAATATTATCTGGACCAATTCCAGTTGACATTACTGTAATTCGTTTGCCTTTGAATGTTCCTGTTTGTGTTTTAAATTCTCTTTTTTGAGTAGAAAATTCAATACTATCAAAAAATTGAGTAATTTTTTCAACACGATTTTGATCTCCCACAAAAATGATGTCGTGAGCAATATTTTCTGGTTTTAAATTCAAATGGTAAACACTACCGTCTGGATTTAATATTAATTCTGATGATTTTATCATACTGTACTTTTATTTTAACACAAAAACGCTTTAATGCGATGTGTCTATTAAATTTAATTGTAAAAACTTTTAGGGAATATTACACTGAAAGCTAAAAATTGTGCACTGATCACTGACTACTGATGACTGATCACTTTTCTTATCCTCCAATACGTTTCACTTTAAAACCTTTCCCCTTTAAAATTTCCATAATCTTATCTCGGTAATCGCCTTGAATTATAATGGAGTCGTCTTTGAATGTTCCACCAACACTCAGTTTTGTTTTGATTTCCTTAGCTAAAATTTTAAAATCTTCATCGGTGCCTTGATAACCTTCAATTATTGTTGTTGCTTTTCCTTTTCGCTTTTCAAATTTGCAAATCATAGGATCTTTTTGAACATATAATTGATGTTCCTCCTTTTGAATAATATCTTCTGGAAGTGGCTCGTGATTAGGGAAAAGGGTTTTTAATTGGTCTTGAAAATCCATCGTATAATTTTAAATTCCAAAAATCCATCATGAAAAATAAATTCCAAATTCCAATAATTTGTGACTTTGAGTACAATTTTTTTTGGAATTTGGAATTTATAATTTGGAATTTTTGATTTATTTTTTTTATTCTCCGCTGAGGCGGGTTTAGGGGGCTTTTATTTTTTAATTAATCCTAAATCAACTAAACGTTCGTATAAATAAGCTCCCGCAGTTATATCTTCAAATTGTTTGGAATTATCGGCATCGATACAATTTTCTAAACAATTTAGTGGCGTATCACTTACTGGATGCATAAAAAACGGAATCGAATAGCGTGAAGTTCCCCATAATTCTCTTGGAGGATTTACCACTTGATGTATCGTTGATTTTAATTTGTTATTAGTATGACGAGATAACATATCGCCCACATTAATAACTAATTCGTCAGGTTCAGCGATAGCGTCTATCCATTCTCCTTCATGTGTTTGCACTTGTAATCCTTTGCCTTGCGCTCCCATCAATAGCGTAATCAAGTTGATGTCTCCATGCGCTGCGGCTCGAATGGCATTTTCAGGTTCTGAGGTAATCGGCGGGTAATGAATAGGTCTCAAAATTGAATTTCCTTCTTTGGCAAAATTGTCAAAATAGAATTCATCTAAACCTAAATGTATAGCCAAAGCTCTCAAAACATAAACACCCGTTTTTTCAAGCATTTGGTATGCTTCCTTTCCTACTGCATTAAAGCGAGGTAATTCGGTAACTTCTACATTTTCAGGATATTCAGATGCGTATTTTGAATCTTGAGAAACGTATTGCCCAAAGTGCCAAAACTCTTTTAAATCTCCTTCTTTTCTTCCCTTAGCATGTTCTGTTCCAAAAGAAACATAGCCTCTTTGTCCACCAATTCCTGGGATTTCATAACCGCGTTTTGTTTCTATTGGTAAAGCGAAAAAATTCCTTATTTCGCTATACAATTCACTAACTAACTGATCTTTTAAAAAATGCCCTTTAAGTGCAACAAAGCCAATATCTTCAAAAGCACTTCCGATTTCATTTACAAATTTTTGTTTACGTGTCGGATCATCCGACAGGAAATCACGCAAGTCAACACTAGGAATGTTTTGCATACTATTAAATATTTTTTTGATAAAAATACAAGGCCAAAAACCTTGCAATCACAAATGTAAAGAATAAATTTAAATCTATATTTAAAATTAAATAAACAACTTAAAAATTTATAACAAATTAAGACCAAACTGTTATATTTTTTTATCTTTGAATCCTATTATAAAAGCAAAATCATGATCTTCGATAGAAAAAATCTCGCTGATAATCAATTATTAGATTTATATAAAAAGTTACTTAAACCAAGACTTGTCGAAGAGAAAATGTTGATTTTAATCCGTCAAGGAAAAGTATCTAAATGGTTTTCGGGAATTGGACAAGAGGCAATTTCTGTGGGAGTTACCGCCGTTTTAGATCAGGATGAATACATCTTACCTATGCATAGAAATTTAGGTGTATTTACAGGAAGAGATATTCCTTTATACCGTCTTTTTTCTCAATGGCAGGGCAAAGCAAATGGTTTTACAAAAGGTCGTGACAGAAGCTTTCACTTTGGAACACAGCAATACAAAATTATAGGAATGATTTCGCATTTAGGCCCTCAATTAGGAGTAGCTGATGGAATTGCGTTAGCAAATAAACTAAAGAAAAACGGTAAAATTACTGCAGTTTTCACTGGAGAAGGTGCAACCAGTGAAGGTGATTTTCATGAAGCGTTGAATATTGCCGCAGTATGGGAATTGCCGGTGATGTTTGTCATAGAAAATAACGGTTATGGTTTGTCAACTCCTACTGATGAACAATACCGATGTAAAAACCTTGCTGATAAAGGAATAGGATACGGAATAGAAAGTCATATAATCGATGGTAATAATATTCTGGAAGTGTTTAACTTATTATCAGAATTAAAAGCTTCGATGATTGAAAAACCGCGGCCTGTTTTACTAGAATTCAAAACATTTAGAATGCGCGGACATGAAGAGGCTAGCGGTACTAAATATGTTCCACAAGAACTTATGGATTTGTGGGCTGCAAAAGATCCAGTAAATAATTATAGAAAATTTTTAAATACTATTGGAATTCTAACAGATGAGTTGGATTTAGTATTAAAAACGGATATTAAAAAAGAAATAGATGAAGCTTTAGCGATTGCTAATGCAGAGCCAGAAATACAGGCGAGCTACAGCGAGGAGTTAAATGATGTTTATAAACCCTACCAATATGAAGAAATTAGTCCATCATTAGAAAATGAAAAGATTCGTTTTATCGATGCTATTTCTAATAGTATGAGGGAATCGATGGTACGTCATCCTAACCTAGTGATTATGGGTCAAGACATTGCTGATTACGGTGGAGCGTTCAAAATTACCGATGGTTTTATGAATCAATTTGGTAAAGAACGTGTTCGAAATACCCCTATTTGTGAAAGTGCGATTGTTTCTGCAGGAATGGGATTATCCATTAATGGTTATAAAGCAATAGTAGAAATGCAGTTTGCTGATTTTGTTTCAACAGGATTTAATCCAATTGTAAATTTATTAGCAAAATCTCATTACCGTTGGTTAGAAAAAGCAGATGTAGTTGTGCGAATGCCTTGTGGAGGAGGAACACAAGCGGGACCTTTTCATTCTCAAACAAATGAAGCTTGGTTTACAAAAACACCAGGTTTAAAGGTGGTTTATCCAGCATTTCCTTATGATGCAAAAGGTTTGTTGAATACTTCTATCAACGATCCAAATCCAGTATTATTTTTTGAACACAAACAATTGTATAGAAGTATTTATCAAGAAGTGCCTAAAAACTATTATACGATTCCATTAGGAAAAGCAGCATTGATAAAAAAAGGAACAGCGGTGACCATTATTTCATTTGGAGCTGCAGTGCACTGGGCTTTAGAAACTTTAGAAAAAAATTCTCAGATATCAGCAGATTTAATTGATTTAAGAACTTTACAACCATTAGATACTGAAACGATCTACACATCGGTAAGGAAAACGGGTCGAGCCATTATTTATCAAGAAGATAGCATCTTTGGTGGTATCGCCAGTGATATTTCAGCATTGATAATGGAAAATTGTTTTAAATATCTTGATGCGCCCGTAAAGCGCGTTGCAAGTTTAGACAGTCCCATTCCATTTACAAAAGCCTTAGAAGATCAATATTTGCCAAAAGCTAGATTTGAAAAAGATCTTAAAGAACTTTTGGCATATTAATATCTAAATAATGTATGGTTATTATGAATATTGAATTCTAGAAATATCCTAAAATCCAGTAAATAATTATAAAGAAAATAATTGTTCCAAAGCATCCGCCACCTAGCTTTTTAGCACCGTAACCCGCTAGTATTGTTTTAAAAAATCCGTTCATGTTTTATAGTTTTTAAGGTTTTTATTTGATAAATTTTTTTATTAACCCCTCTTTAGGGTCGAAATAAATAGCTGTAAAATGTCTTAATGAATGATAAAAATAGAATAATAATTTGGCAATTATATAGCGATACTTTAATTTTGAAATTTAAATTAATAATTATGAAACCGCTTAAGGAAAAGCTGCTGATCAAAGACGCAACTATCAATAAAATTCAATTTGATACAGAATGGTTTTATAAGTTAGATGACATGACGTCTTACTTAAAAGAGGATCTTTCAGCTGTTGAATCTATATTTTTACCTATGATTATTGATGGTCATCAAGAATATGTACAATGAGCAGCATTTGATGATATTATTAGAGGCAGAAAAGATTTATAAAATTAAAAGAGGCACATATAGCGCCTCTTTTATTGTTTTATCTATTACTTAATTTTGCTTTCTCCTTTATAATATCACTTATTTTTTGGTTTTTAATTTTGCTTTCTAACCATGAAATTATATCAAGATAAAGAAACGCTCTTTTCTCGTAAGTATTTTTTTCAAGCTCAATAAAGCGTTCTCTCATTTTAATAAATTCCTTTTTGATATCACTTGGATAAATCGAATTTAGACTCTTTAAAAATTTAATGATTTCTTTTTGTACTTCATGTAAATCATTCATTTTAAGTAAAAATTTATAGGTATTTTTTAAATGATTCTCTAAATAATAATCGTTACCTAGTTCATAATGAGCTATCAAACTTAAAAGTCGAGCAAAACACATTAAATCTTCACGCATCGAAAGATTTTTATTGTTTATGATTTTTTCTAAATAAAATATAGATTCTACATATTTTTCTGTTCCAAAGTAAATGCTTGCTATTTTATAAAAAAACATCATTTCATGATGCTCATCTAAATGGTCACTATGCAGTTTTAGTTTTTGAAGTATTTCAGGAATTAGATATTCACTTTCAGCAAATGTTCCTTCTAAAATATGAAAATTTAATTTATTGTTATAGAGATATAAGAAAGATAATGAGGCAATATTATCATTAATAGGGAATTTAGAATCATTAATCGTTTCTTCTAATTGCACTAAATATTTCTTGAATTTTGATTTGTATTTAAGCATAAATAAAGATTCCAGTAGATAATGATTTCCCTTTAAAAAGAACACGGGATTAAGATAAATCATATTTGGATTTTGATAGAACAAAGTAACCCACTTATAGGCAAATTTATAGCTACCTAAAAAGTCCTGAACTAAAAAATTCCTCCATAGATTTGCGTTGTAAAACCAGTATTTTTCACGAAAACTAAATTTGCTTTGATCCAGTTTAGCAATATGTTTATTAAAGTAATTATCAATATATTTATATTCCTCATCACTTTTTACATAACCAGTCTTTAACATTATACCATATAATTGCAGCGATAGGTTTGATAGTTTACTGGAGATCGTATTTTGATAATTTAACTCCTTAGCTTGTATTACTAACTCATCTGCACGACCTTGAATACTTCTAGTTATATATTGAGATTCTATCAATTTTTCAAATTCCACAATTTCATAAGCCATTAGTTTTTCATCATTTTCCAAGGCTGAAAGTTTAGTTTTATCAAGAATTTTTAAACTTTGTCTATATAAACCCTTATTATATAAAATAGCAGCAAAATCTATTTGTTCCCTAATTTGATAACGCATATTCTGACTTGGAATATTCAAACGAATGCTAACTAATATTTGTTTGTACAAATAGGATTTAAGGTTGGATAGCTGTACTTTTTTGATAATACCATTTTTCAAAATTATCTTTTCATCATAAGCTTCCGATTTATCCAAAATATTAAACAATTCAATAAATTTTGTATTCGAACTAGTTTCTAGTCGGCTTGCAAATATCTTGAATTGTCTTTTTTCTGATTTAGAAAGGGATCTAATTAATACGAATAAAAAATCTTTTTGATGGTTAGCCATTGTAAAATTTAGAAGTGTAAGTATATGATTATAAGTAACTTATAGGTTTAAAAATTACGGTATAAACAGTATAATTGATTAAATTGAGTTTTATAATTTTAGTATGAAAATCTATTTTTGTTAACAAGATGTGAAATTACATTAAATAAATGAAAATGAATAGAGAGAAAGTCCAAATTTTTGACACTACTTTAAGAGACGGCGAACAAGTTCCAGGATGTAAATTAGACACCAGCCAAAAACTTGTTATCGCAAATCGTTTAGATGAAATGGGTGTTGATATCATTGAAGCTGGATTTCCTGTATCGAGTCCAGGTGATTTTTTATCTGTAACTGAAATCAGCAAGATAGTTAAAAATGCAACTGTTTGCGGATTAACTAGAGCTGTTAAAAACGATATTGATGTAGCTGCCGAAGCTTTAAAATATGCTAAAAAACCGCGTATTCATACGGGAATTGGAACGTCTGAGTCACATATTGTTCACAAGCTAAATACTACCAGAGAAGATGTTATAGCCAGAGCAAAATTTGCTGTTTCACATGCCAAGTCGTATGTTGAAGATGTTGAATTTTACGCTGAGGATGCGGGTCGAACAGACAATGAATTTTTGGCTCGAGTCTGTGAGGAGGCTATTAAATCTGGTGCAACAGTGCTTAATATCCCGGACACTACAGGCTATTGCTTACCTGAGGAATATGGCGCAAAAATAAAATTTTTAAAAGAGAATGTAAAAGGAATTGAAAAGGTAATTCTTTCTTGCCACTGTCATAATGATTTAGGTATGGCTACTGCCAATTCTATTTCAGGCGCCGTCAACGGAGCTAGACAAATTGAGTGCACTATTAATGGGATTGGTGAAAGAGCAGGAAACACAGCGCTTGAAGAAGTGGTAATGATCTTTAAGCAGCACCCTTATCTAAATTTATATACAGATATCGATTCTAAACAATTAAATGAAATGAGTCGCTTAGTATCAGAAAGCATGGGAATGATTGTACAGCCTAATAAGGCTATTGTGGGCGCTAATGCTTTTGCACATAGTTCTGGAATTCATCAGGATGGTGTAATTAAAAATAGAGCAACTTATGAAATCATGGATCCTCTGGATGTAGGAGTCAATGAATCTTCAATAGTTTTAACAGCGCGAAGTGGTAGAGCTGCCCTTGCTTACAGAGCTAAAAAAGTGGGTTATGAATTATCAAAAGTACAATTAGACGTTGTATATCTTGAATTTTTGAAATTTGCAGATATTAAGAAAGAAGTTTTAGATGGCGATATTCATCAAATTATTGAAGTTTGCAAAATATATAATGAATTAATAAAAAATTAGAATCCTCACTTTTTCATAGCTGACATAAAAAATAAATGTAAACCAAATGAATTTAAAAATAGCCGCATTATCAGGAGATGGAATAGGTCCTGAAGTCGTTTTGCAAGCAAAAAAGGCACTACATGCTATTGGTGTAGTTTATGATCATGAGTTTGTATTTGAAGACGCACTTATAGGAGCAATTGCAATTGAAAAGACAGGAACACCTTTGCCTGAACAAACTTTAAATCTTTGTTTAAATACTGATGCTGTTTTATTTGGAACTGTTGGTGATGTGTCTAAAGAATCTGCAATGGATCTAAAGTCAAGTCCTGTTCACGGTTTATTACAACTTCGTCAAGCTTTGGGATTATTTGCTAATGTCCGTCCTATTAAACCATATAGTGACTTATTAGATCTTTCTCCTTTAAAAAGAAAAATTATTGAAGATACTGACTTTGTTATTTTTAGAGAAATATCTGGAGGTTCCTATTTTAGCGAAAAAAAAATTAACGAACAAGGAAACATAGCTTCTGATTTATGTCAATATACTGAAGAAGAGATTATCCGAGTTACACACTTGGCTTTTAAAACAGCTCAAAAGCGTAAAAACAAAGTCACTTTAGTGGATAAAGCGAGTATTCTTGAGACTTCTAGATTGTGGAGAAAAGTGGTTAAGGAAATTAGTGCTTCGTATCCAGAGGTAACGGTAGAATTTCTTTTAGTCGATTTTGCAGCCATGCAAATCATCATAAATCCAAAACAGTTCGATGTTATATTAACAGAAAATCTGTTTGGAGACATATTATGTGATGAAGCAAGTGTGATAACTGGTGCTATTGGATTACTGCCTTCAGCTTCAGTAGGTGTCTCAAATGCACTATTCGAACCTATACACGGCATCTTTTCAGAAGCAAAAAAGAAGAACATTGCTAATCCTGTGGCTTCCATTTTATCTGCAGCCATGCTTTTAGAACATTTTGGTCTTTATTTAGAATCAGAGAAAGTGTACGAAGCAGTTCAAAAAGCCATAGAATTAAACGTGGTAACCGCTGATTTAAATCCCTACTCTAAATTTGGAACTAATGAAGTTGGCGATTTTATAGCAAATTATATTTTAAGTAAAGATGATCTCTATTTTAAAAGTGACAACGTATATATAGGTCAATCAACCATTGTATAGAATTAAATAGGAAGTAGTGATCAATTACTATTTTAAAATTATCTACTGACCTAAATTTATTTTAATAAAAAAAGACAAAGCAAATAATAATGGAATTAAATAAATACAGTAAAACAATAACTCAAGATGAAACGCAACCTGCTGCCCAAGCAATGCTTTACGGAATAGGTTTGACTGAGGATGATTTAAAGAAAGCGCAAGTTGGAATTGTAAGTATGGGTTACGAGGGAAATACTTGTAACATGCACTTAAACGATCTTGCAAAAGATGTAAAAATAGGAGTTTGGGAAACTGACTTAGTAGGACTAATTTTTAATACAATCGGTGTCAGCGACGGTATTTCTAATGGAACCGAAGGAATGCGATTCTCTCTAGTTTCACGAGATGTAATTGCTGATTCTATTGAAACCGTTATGGGTGCACAATGGTATGATGCAATGATTGCAATACCTGGTTGTGATAAAAATATGCCAGGCGCTTTAATGGCTATGGGAAGGGTAAATCGACCATCGATTATGGTTTATGGAGGTTCAATCCATTCTGGAACCTGGAAAGGTGAAAGTTTAAATATTGTTTCTTCATTTGAAGCATTGGGCAAAAAATTTCAAAATACAATTTCTGATGAGGATTTTAAAGGAATTATAAAAAATTCGTGTCCAGGTCCTGGTGCTTGTGGCGGAATGTACACGGCTAATACAATGGCATCAGCGATTGAAGCGCTTGGAATGAGTTTGCCGTACAGCTCTTCAAATCCAGCATTGAGTGATGAAAAGAAACAAGAGTGTTTACAAGCGGGAAAGTATATTAGAATTTTACTCGAAAAAGATATAAAACCCAAAGATATCATGACTCGCAAGGGTTTTGAAAATGCAATTACTATTGTTGCAGTACTTGGAGGATCTACTAACGCGGTAATGCACTTAATTGCTATGGCGCATTCTGTTGATATAGAAATCACATTAAAAGATTTTCAAGATATTAGTGATAGAACTCCCATGTTAGCGGATTTAAAACCAAGCGGTAAATATTTAATGGAAAATTTACATAATGTAGGTGGAGTTCCTGCCGTTATGAAATATCTATTAAAAGAAGGATTAATGCACGGCGATTGTATGACGGTGACAGGAAAAACAGTAGCTGAGAATTTAGCTGATCTTCCTGACTTAGATGACGGTCAAGATGTGATTCACGAAATTCAAAAATCATTAAAAACAACAGGAAATATCCAAATTTTATACGGCAATCTTGCTGAAGAAGGTGCAGTTGCAAAAATTAGCGGAAATGAAGGAGAATTTTTTGAAGGCGAAGCCATTGTTTTTGAAAGTGAATTTGATGTAATTCCTGGAATTCAAAACGGACTTGTAAAACCTGGAAATGTAGTTGTCATTAGATATGTTGGGCCAAAAGGAGGTCCTGGCATGCCTGAAATGCTGAAACCTACATCAGCCATAATGGGTGCTGGACTTGGAGGCTCAGTAGCATTAATCACTGATGGAAGATTTTCTGGTGGATCACACGGTTTTGTAGTAGGTCACATCACTCCAGAAGCTTTTGATGGTGGCGGAATTGCACTAGTTCAAAATGGAGATTTAATTACAATTGACGCTATTAAAAATACAATTAATTTAAAAATTTCTGATGAAGAATTTGCTACGCGAAAAGCATGTTGGGTACAACCAGCTTTAAAAGTCACAAAAGGAGTTTTATTAAAATATGCTAGAGCAGTTTCAAGTGCATCAACAGGATGTGTAACAGATGGAAATTAGCAGTTAGCTAATGACTTTTAGCTTTTAGCATAAGTCAAATTCGATAATAAATTTATTGGATTTGAAAAAAAATAATAAATTTTATTTTGGCAATAGCTAAATTATTATTAAAATGCCAAAAGCGAATCGCCATTGGCAAAAAGCAAAAAAAAATGGAAAACAATAAAATATCAGGCGCTGAAGCCGTTATAAGATGTCTCTTAGAAGAAGGCGTGGATTTAATTTATGGTTATCCTGGCGGAGCAATTATGCCCGTTTATGATGAGCTATATAAATTTAAAGATCAATTAAATCATGTGTTAGTTCGTCATGAACAAGGCGCTACACATGCTGCTCAAGGTTACGCACGAGCTACCGGAAAAGTGGGAGTGGCCATTGCAACATCAGGTCCTGGAGCAACTAATTTAGTTACCGGTATTGCCGATGCGCAAATCGATTCAACTCCTATGGTATGCATAACGGGACAAGTGGGCAAACATTTATTAGGATCGGATGCTTTTCAAGAAACGGATATCATTGGGATTTCTACTCCAGTGACAAAGTGGAATTACCAAATTACAGAGGCTTCTGAAATTCCAGCGATAATGGCGAAAGCTTTTTATATAGCAAAGTCAGGTCGTCCTGGTCCAGTTTTGATTGATATTACTAAAAATGCTCAATTCGATGAAATTGAATTTAGTTACAAAAAATGTACAAGTATCAGAAGTTATAATCCAAAACCGACTCTAAACTTAGAAAAAGTAAAAGAAGCAGCGCAATTAATAAATAATGCTAAAAAGCCCTATATAATTTATGGACAAGGTGTTATTTTAAGTCAAGCTGAAAAGGAGTTAATAGCATTAGTAGAAAAGTCGGGAATTCCAGCAGCATGGACTATTCTTGGACTTTCAGCTATGCCCACCGCACATCCTTTAAATGTAGGAATGCTAGGAATGCATGGCAATTATGGTCCAAATGTGTTGACAAATGAGTGCGATGTCCTAATTGCGCTTGGTATGCGCTTTGATGATCGGGTTACAGGAAATTTAGCCTCTTATGCTAAACAAGCTAAAGTAATCCATTTTGAAATTGATCCAGCTGAAATTGATAAAAACGTTAAAACAACCGTGGCAGTATTAGCAGATTTGAAAGAGTCTTTAACCGCTTTAATTCCGCTTATCGAAAATAAAACGCATGAATCTTGGCACAATGAATTTAAAGAAAAATATAAAATAGAATTAGAATCAGTTATTAATGATGAGTTGCAACCTAAGAAAGAAGGAATTTCTATGGGAGAAACAATTGAAATGATAAATAAACATTCTAAAGGAGATGCTATTATGGTATCAGATGTAGGGCAACACCAAATGTTTGCTTGTCGCTATGCCAAATTTAATACGACAAAAAGTAATGTAACATCAGGTGGTTTAGGAACCATGGGATTTGCTTTACCAGCGGCCATTGGTGCTAAAATGGGTATGCCTGATAGGGAAGTAGTGGCAATTATTGGCGATGGTGGTTTTCAAATGACCATCCAAGAACTAGGAACCATTTTTCAAACTAAGGTTCCTGTAAAAATTGTAGTACTTAACAATGAATTTCTAGGAATGGTGCGTCAGTGGCAACAATTATTTTTTGATAAACGATACGCGTCTACTGAAATGACAAACCCTAATTTTATTGCAATTGCCGAAGGATATTATATCAAAGCAAAAAAAGTTACTAAAAGAGAAGATCTTGATGGTGCCGTAGCAGAAATGATGGCTTCAAAAGAATCCTATTTCTTAGAAGTTATGGTAGAAAAAGAAAATAACGTATTCCCTATGATTCCTACAGGAGCATCAGTTTCAGACATTCGATTAAGTTAATATTATGGAAAATAAAACATTCACCATTTCTGTTTATTCAGAAAACAATGTGGGTTTATTGAATAGAATATCTGGAATATTCTTAAAACGCCACATCAATATTTTAAGTTTAAATGTATCTGAGTCGGAGATCGATAATGTTTCGCGATTTATAATTGTAGTTAATACTACAGAAAAATGGGTTCAAAACATTGTGGGTCAAATTGAAAAACAAATTGAGGTAATCAAAACCTATTACCATGTTGACGAGGAAACAATTTTCTTGGAAAATGCACTTTTCAAAATTCAATCTAGTTTACTTTTTGACGAGAGAGAAATTCAAAATATTATAAAAGAAAGTCATTCTGTTATTGTTACCGTAGCAAGAGACTTCTTTGTAATATCCATATCAGGTCAAAGAGCCGATATAGAATCATTATATAAAAAATTAAAACCTTATGGAATTATGCAGTTTGTTCGTTCAGGTCGAATTTCTGTTTCTAAAGCAAAAATGGATATATCAACTTTATTAGAAACTTTACAATAAAAAATTTAAAGTCTCTCAAAATAATATTACAAGTAGCAACAACACACCACTAAAATTTAAGTACAAAAAAAATAAAAAAATTAAAATGGCAAATTATTTCAATTCATTACCTTTAAGATTACAACTCGAACAATTAGGCGTTTGCGAATTCATGGATCAATCTGAATTTGTTAATGGGATAAAGGCACTTGAAGGTAAAAAAGTAGTAATTGTAGGCTGTGGAGCTCAAGGATTAAACCAAGGATTAAACATGAGAGATTCTGGTTTAGATATTTCTTATGCTTTACGAGCCGAAGCAATCTCTGAAAAAAGAACATCTTTTACAAATGCATTTGATAACGGTTTTGAAGTGGGAACGTATGAAGAATTAATTCCCATTGCAGATCTAGTTTGTAACTTAACACCTGACAAACAGCATACTGCGGTGGTTACTGCAATCATGCCTTTAATGAAGCAAGGAGCTACTTTAGCTTATTCTCATGGCTTTAATATTGTTGAAGAAGGCATGGAAATACGTAAAGATATTACCGTAATTATGTGTGCTCCAAAATGTCCAGGATCTGAAGTTCGGGAGGAATATAAAAGAGGTTTTGGTGTTCCAACATTAATTGCTGTACATCCAGAAAATGATCCTAATGGAGAAGGTTTTGAGCAAGCTAAAGCGTACGCGGTTGCAACAGGTGGTCACAAAGCTGGAGTTTTAAACTCATCATTTGTTGCTGAAGTAAAATCAGATCTTATGGGAGAGCAAACTATTCTTTGTGGAATGTTACAAACTGGTTCCATCTTATGTTTTGAAAAAATGGTTGAAGAGGGAATTGAGCCAAGCTATGCCTCTAAATTGATTCAATACGGTTGGGAAACGATAACAGAAGCGTTAAAACATGGTGGAATCACCAATATGATGGATCGCTTATCTAATCCTGCTAAAATTGAAGCCTATAGACTTGCAGAGGAACTAAAAGACATAATGCGTCCATTATTTCAAAAACACATGGATGACATTATTTCCGGTGAATTTTCAACGAACATGATGATTGATTGGGCTAATGATGATATCAATTTATTGACTTGGAGAGCTGCTACTGCCGAAACTAGTTTTGAGAAAACAGCAGCAACAACAGTAACTATTGCTGAGCAAGAATATTTTGATAATGGTGTATTAATGATTGCAATGGTAAAGGCAGGAGTTGAATTAGCTTTTGAAACTATGACTCAAACGGGTATTATCGAGGAATCTGCTTACTATGAATCACTTCATGAATTGCCTTTAATTGCTAATACAGTTGCTAGAAAAAAATTATATGAAATGAACAGAATTATTTCTGACACAGCCGAATATGGTTGTTATTTATTTGATCATGCTTGTAAACCATTATTGACTGATTTTATGAAAACGGTGGATACTAATGTCATCGGAAAACCTTTTTCTACCACAAATTCGGTTGATAATATAGTATTAATTGCAGTTAACAAAAGCATTCGTCAGCATCCTATAGAGGAAGTAGGGGAGTGGTTAAGAGAATCAATGACTGCTATGAAAAAAATTGCATAAAATTAAATTATAACGAAATATTACGTTAGAAATTAGCGCTATTAAATTTATAAATACTGTAAATAGTTTAAAACGTATCACGTTTTTATTAGTGTAGTCTATTCAAATTACAGTTGTGAATTTCATTTGTATTCTATAAAAATTAACGGGAATGGGTAACTTCTTCTCGTTTTTTTATGGAATGCATTTTTTAATTTTTTTAAAAGGGTAGAATAAATTTCAAACGATATTTAGATATTTAATTTTTGTTTGATTAAAAATTTAAATAGTTTTACCAATAACGATAGATTTAATACATTTATAAAAAAATAAATATGAGCTACTACAAAATTGACAATTTAGAACAGTATTTTAAACATTACAATAAATCAGTTCGTGAACCTAGAAAATTTTGGGGTAAAATAGCACAAGAGAATTTCACTTGGTATCAGCAATGGGATAAAGTTGTTGAATTTGATATGATTGAAGCTGATATTAAATGGTTTACTGAGGCAAAAGTAAATATTGTCAAAAATTGCATCGATCGACATTTGGCTAAGAGAGGTGAAAAAACAGCTATAATTTTTGAGCCGAACGATCCTTCTGAACAATCCTTGCATATCACTTATAATGAGTTACACGAAAAAGTTTGTAAAATGGCTAACATTTTGCGAGATCAAGGAATTAAAAAAGGCGATCGCGTTTGCATTTATTTACCTATGATTCCTGAGCTTGCTATTGCGACATTAGCTTGCGCTCGAATTGGTGCTATCCATTCGGTAGTATTTGCAGGATTTTCGGCCTCGGCGGTTGCCAGCCGTATTAATGATAGCGAATGCAAAATGGTTATCACTTCTGATGGAGGTTACCGTGGAAATAAGACTATTGATTTAAAAAGTATTGTCGACGAAGCATTAGATAAATGCACTTGTGTTGAAAATGTATTAGTTGTAAAAAGAATAAATTCTGAAATTTATATGAAGGAAGGTCGTGACCAGTGGTTACAGCCTCTTTTAGACGCAGCTTCAGATAATAATGTTGCTGAAATAATGGATGCTGAAGATCCTTTATTTATACTTTATACGTCAGGTTCTACTGGAAAACCTAAGGGAATGGTCCATACCACTGCTGGTTATATGGTTTACACTGCTTATACTTTTAAAAATGTGTTTAGTTACGAGGAAAATGACATTTTCTGGTGTACCGCTGATATCGGTTGGATTACCGGGCATTCTTATATTCTTTATGGTCCATTATTAAACGGAGCTACAACCGTTATTTTTGAAGGTGTTCCTTCTTATCCTGATTTTAGTCGCTTTTGGGAAATAATTGAAAAGCATAAAGTAACTCAATTTTACACAGCACCTACAGCCATTCGCGCTTTAGCTAAAGAAAATATAGAATACGTTCAAAAACATCCTTTATCTTCCTTAAAAGTTATTGGTTCAGTTGGTGAACCTATTAATGAGGAAGCTTGGCACTGGTATAATGATCATGTTGGTGGAAAAAGATGTCCATTAGTTGACACATGGTGGCAAACAGAAACAGGAGGAATATTAATTTCACCATTAGCTTTTGTAACGCCTACAAAACCTACGTATGCTTCTTTGCCACTTCCAGGTATTCAAGCCGTACTTATGGATGAAAAGCGCAATGAGATTGAAGCAAATCAAACTATAGGTAGTCTTTGCATTAAATTTCCATGGCCAGGAATTGCACGTACTATTTGGGGTGATCATCAGCGATATAAAGACACTTACTTTTCTACTTTTCCTGGCAAATACTTTACAGGAGACGGAGCTTTAAGAGATGAAGTGGGTTATTATAGAATCACAGGTCGAGTGGATGATGTTGTAATTGTATCAGGGCATAATCTAGGTACTGCTCCTATAGAAGATTCTATCAATGAACATCCTGCTGTTGCAGAAAGTGCTATAGTAGGATTTCCACATGATATAAAAGGGAATGCGTTATATGGTTTTGTTACATTAAAAGAAACAGGTGAATATCGTGTAAGAGAAAATTTAATTAAGGAAATCAATCAATTGATTTCAGATCACATTGGACCGATAGCCAAATTAGATAAAATTCAATTTGTATCTAGTCTACCAAAAACACGATCTGGTAAAATTATGAGAAGAATATTGCGTAAAATTGCCGAAGGTGACTTTGATAGTTTTGGTGATACTTCAACATTAATAAATCCTGAGATTATTGATGAAATTAAAGATAATAAAGTATAGTACTAATTTTTAAGGTTGAGAATCTTTCACGAGATTTTCAACCTTTTTAGTATTATGTATAGTAAAAAGATAGATCAAATAAAAAGCAGTAAAATGCAATGTTCTATCTAAAGTGTTTAAAAATATATTTGGAATAAAGTAAGCTCCTACGGCAGAAAAGACATCATTAAAAATTAAGGCAAAAGCACCAAAAAAATAAAAGTACGCTTTCCTGTTCCCAAACTTCGATAAGTATAAGACAGCTGTTGATCCAAGAACAATAGTTATAAGTGCGTTAAAGACTATAATAATATTGATATAATTATCAGTTATAGCAGAAGATATCAGATATACTATTCCTAGTAGAAAAATACAGTTAATAATTAAAATGAAAAGTGAATATCCACTTGGAATAGCTTGTAGCTTATCAATCTTAATACTTTTATATCCTAAAATTACCAATGTTAAGTAAGCAAAAAATGATGATATTAAAGAAATTCTATAAAAATGTAAGGAGTTTTCCCAAAATAAAAGCGTTACTTCGTTGATATAAAAGAACATTACAAATAGGATATAATTTAGTGTGATCTTGTCTAAATTATTCTTGAGCACATAAATCATGAAAGTAGGAATGATTAAAGGCTTAACATAAATAACGTGTTTAGGATCAAAGAAGACACCTGCGCAAAAATAAAGAACCAATAGCAATATTGGTAATAGTAAAATTAGCTTGTTTTTTTTGAATATTTTCATAGTAAAAACAAAGCTAATGCTTTATAATTCTTTCACAAAAATTTAATAAAAAATATATATAAATTTGAAAGTCATTGTTAAACTTAATTATTAAATTTACCCAAATGACAAAAAATTCTATAATTATCGTGGGTGGAGGTTTAGCGGGATTAACTGCCGCTATACATTTATCAAAATTGGGATTAAAAGTCATTTTAATTGAGAAAAACGAGTATCCAAAACATAAAGTTTGCGGTGAATATATTTCTAACGAAGTATTGCCATATTTATCCTCTCTAGATTTAAATATTGCTGATCTACAACCCACAGCAATTACTGAATTAGAATTCTCCACTGTTTCGGGAAGTGTTATTGAAAGCACTTTGCCACTTGGCGGTTTTGGTATTAGTCGTTATATTCTTGACGAATATTTATACAATAAAGCAATTTTTAATGGCTGCATTATAATAAAAGATACAGTTGAGTCTATAGTTTTTGAAAACGATTTATTTACCGTGACCACTTCTGAGAACATTATTTTCGAATCAGCTACAGTTATTGGCGCTTTTGGAAAAAGATCTAACATTGATCAAAAACTATCGCGTAATTTTATTCAAAAACAATCCCCTTGGTTAGCAGTCAAAGCGCATTATGCTGGAGATTTTCCACAGGATTTAGTTGGATTGCACAATTTTGAGGGTGGCTACTGCGGCGTTTCTAAAGTGGAAAAGAATAGTATCAATATATGCTATCTAGCCGATTATAAGACTTTTAAAAAATATAAAAATATTGATGATTATCAAGAAAATATCGTTTTTAAAAATCCACATTTAAAATCTGTTTTTCTAAATTCTAAAATGCTGTTTCAAAAGCCATTAACTATTAGCCAAGTATCTTTTGAAAAAAAACAAGCTGTAGAAAATCATATTTTAATGATTGGAGACACTGCTGGACTCATTCATCCTTTATGTGGAAATGGAATGGCAATGGCTATTCACAGTGCTAAAATTGTATCAGAATTAGTAATTCAGTTTTATAATAATGAAATTAAATCAAGAAATGATTTAGAAAAGAAGTATATTGAGCAATGGAATTATAATTTTAAAGATCGTTTAAAAATGGGTCGTTTGTTATCAGATATTTTACAAAAACCTTTACTTTCGGCTTTTTTAATGCGTATATTAATTGCATTTCCTTCCATGTTACCTTTGATAATAAAAAGAACACATGGAAAACCTATAACTCTCAATTTATAAATGGCATTGAATACTAAATATAGAACAGACGATCCTGAAATAATGGACGATTTTGATATGGAAGGCGAAATCCTTCGAGATGCTTTAGACAAAATTGCAAAGATTAATCAGCTTTTAGGAGGAAATAAATTAACACTGCAAGGTGTCAAAGATTTACTTCCATCGTCTTATTCAGGAGAAGAAATTAGAATTGTAGATGTAGGCTGTGGCAACGGTGATATGCTGCGCGCTTTAGCAGATTATGCTTCAGAAAATAATTTTAATTTTAAATTGATAGGAATAGATGCTAATAATTTCACAATATCACACGCTAAAGAACTTTCGCTAAAATATGGTAATATTAGTTATTTATGTCAAGATATTTTTAGTGAGTCATTTCAAGAATTAAAATACGAGATCGTTTTGTGTACTTTGACATTGCATCATTTTAAGGATGATCAAATCAATCATTTATTAAAAGTTTTTTATAACAATGCAGCTATTGGAATTGTTATCAATGATTTACAAAGAAGTGCCCTTGCATACCGATTGTTTCAAGGATTATGTTTTGTATTTCAATTAAATGATATGTCACGTCAAGACGGATTGACCTCTATTCTAAGAGGTTTTAAAAAGCAAGAATTAATTAATTTCTCTAAAAGAATAAATAATAATTATAAAATTCATTGGAAATGGGCTTTTAGATACCAATGGATAATTTCGAAAATATGAGTGTAAAAATTAAAACAGTAGCGAAACAGTTACCGAAATATTCAAGAGCGACGGAAGAAATCATTCCTTTTTTAGATGCATGGTTAGCAGGGCAAGACGAGAGATTTATTAGAAAAGTAAAGAAAATTTTCGAAGGTGCTGCAGTAGATAAACGCTATTCTATAATGGATCCAATTGAGGTTTTTACCAAAACTTCTTTTGAAGAAAGAAATGATATTTATGTTCGTGAAGTAATCGATTTAGGAGAGCAAGTATTACAGAAAGCGCTAAATAAAGCTAACTGGAATCCAATAGATTTAGACTACATTATTACAGTAAGCTGCACTGGAATTATGATTCCTTCACTGGATGCCTATTTAATTAATAAGCTGCAATTGCGTCAAGATATCGTAAGACTTCCTGTAACTGAAATGGGATGTGCTGCTGGAATTTCGGGTATTATTTATGCTAAAAACTTTTTGCAAGCCAATCCTGGCAAACGTGCTGCTGTAATTGCAGTTGAAAGTCCTACAGCTACGTTTCAATTAGATGATTTCTCAATGGCAAATATTGTTAGTGCAGCCATTTTTGGTGATGGTGCAGCTTGTGTATTACTTTCATCTCATGATGACGATGAAGGACCTGAGATACTGGCCGAAGAAATGTATCATTTTTACGATAACATCCACATGATGGGTTTCAAATTAACAAATTCGGGTTTGCAAATGGTTCTTGATATCGAAGTTCCTGAGACGATATCCTCTCATTTTCCTGACATAATTCATCCTTTTTTAGGCAGAAACAATTTGAAAATTGAAGATATTGATCATTTAATTTTTCATCCTGGCGGTAAAAAAATTGTTCAAACTGTAGAAAATCTATTTTCTGAATTAGGGAAAAATATTTTTGATACTAAGGAAGTTTTAAGATTATATGGAAATATGTCAAGCGCCACGGTTTTATATGTATTGGAAAGAATCATGGATGATCAACCAAAAAAAGGAAGCAAAGGACTGATGTTGAGCTTTGGACCTGGATTTTCGGCGCAAAGGGTTTTATTACAATTTTAGAATTTTTATTTTAAATCTAATAGAAGAAATTGTCTTACTTGTATTTAGCAAAAATTTAAAAAATAAAATAGCGTATTAATGACCTCTACAGAAATTATTTTCAAATTACCGTATTCAAAACCCTTTTTGTTTGTTGATGAAATCACTTATATAGATGAGAATGGAGTAGAAGGTAATTATACATTTAATGAGAATCTTGATTTTTATAAAGGACATTTTAAAGATAATCCAATGACTCCTGGAGTAATTTTGACAGAGACGATGGCGCAAATTGGTGTAGTGTGTTTAGGGATTTATTTATTAAATGATCCATTTAATAAAAGCGCTTTAATAGCGCTAACCTCTAATGAAATAGAATTTTTAAAGCCTGTTTTTCCAAATGAAAAAGTAACAGTCTTTTCCGAGAAAATATATTTTAGATTTGGAAAATTAAAATGTAAAGTTTTTATGAAAAATGAAATTGGGGAAACTGTTTGTAGTGGAACAATTGCAGGAATGATTCGACAATGAAAATAATAAATAACTAGTTGACGATTATCTATTAATAAAATCTAATATTTACAAAATGTAACTATAATTGAGATCTTTTAAAAACGCATTATGAATAGAAGAGTTGTCATAACAGGTCTTGGGATAGTCGCTCCAAATGGAATTAGTTTAGACTCATTTACTCATGCAATTAAAAATGGAATATCAGGCATTAAGCACGATACTGAACTTCAAAGATTAAAATTTTCTTGTCAAATTTCGGGTAAACCAGATGTTTCACAAGAATTATCCTTACAGTATTTTACAGAATTAGAGTTTCGGAATTTTAATTCCTCTGGAATTTTGTATGGGGTAATTGCTGGAATGAATGCTTGGAAAGATGCTGGTTTAAAGATTGAACATAACGACAATCCTGATTGGGAAAGCGGAACCATTTTTGGAACAGGAACCTCAGGAATAGATAAGTTTCGCGAAAGTATATATAAAATAGATAATTTTCAAACACGGAGATTGGGAAGTACAGCTGTAGCACAAACTATGAATAGTGGTGTGAGTGCTTATCTAGGTGGTAAATTAGGATTGGGAAATCAAGTGACCACGAATTCATCAGCGTGTACAACAGGAACTGAGAGTATATTGATGGCTTACGACAGAATAAAGTCTGGACAAGCCAAACGAATCTTGGCTGGAAGTACTAGCGATTCTGGTCCCTATATTTGGGGCGGATTTGATGCGATGCGAGTTTGTACTTTTAAGCATAATGATTCGCCAGAAGCAGGTTCAAGACCAATGAGCGTAACGGCATCCGGATTTGTCCCTGGAAGTGGAGCGGGAGCATTATTAATTGAAGATTTAGAAACTGCTTTGGCTCGTGGTGCTAGAATATATGCTGAAATTTTAGGAGGAAATGTAAATTCTGGTGGTCAACGCGGCCTTGGAACAATGACTGCACCAAATCCTATAGCTGTTCAGAAGTGTATAACTGCCGCTGTTGCAAATGCTGGAATCAAGGCAAGTGAGATCGATATAATTAATGGACATTTAACAGCCACATCAAAAGATAGCTTGGAAATTCAAAATTGGAGTGAAGCATTAGGATTAGAAGGAGCAGATTTTCCTTATATAAATTCGCTCAAATCTATGGTCGGACATTGTCTATCAGGAGCGGGAAGTATTGAAAGCGTTGCCTCAATATTACAATTACATCATGGATTTATTTTTCCAAATATTAATTGTGAAGACATACATCCAGAAATTAGTGCTATTATTGATGAGTCAAGAATTCCAAGACATTTAATTAATAAAGATATTCAAATTTTAGCAAAAGCTAGTTTTGGATTTGGTGATGTGAATGGTTGTGTGATTTTTAAAAAATACAATTAATAATACAAAAACAAAGATTGATCAAACAATTCGATCGCCAACTGATCGAATTCTATAAAAAATAAGAGAAAACTATTAAAAAGAATTTTAAAAATGAATAAAGAACAAATTATTGAGCAGTTAAAAGATATAATAAAACCTTATGTTCAAGATCAATCCGCACTAGATTCACTAACAGAAAAAACTGATTTTATTACAGATTTGAAAATTAATTCTGCAAATTTAGTCGATGTGATTTTAGACATTGAAGAAAAATATAGTATTGTAATAGATAATGATTCAATGGAGCGCATGGTGAATGTTGAAGCAGCAATGAATATTATTGAAACTAAATTAGCTGAAAAAAGCTAATTGTCTTTAAACAAAATGATAGGAAATGACATTGTAGATCTGGTATTAGCTCGAAAAGAAAGCAACTGGCAGCGTAAAGGGTTTTTAAATAAAATTTTTTCATGTAAAGAACAATTGCTTATTGAAAGTGCGTCAAGCCCCGAAATTATGGTTTGGAATCTATGGACGCGTAAGGAAGCCGCTTATAAAATATACAATCGACAAACTGGTAAAAGAGGTTTTTTTCCTTTACGATTAGAGTGTAATTATATCAATGACTGTTCAGGAAGCGTTTCCTGTGATGGCTTTGAATATTATACACAAACACAAATTTTTAATGACTTTATTTATACTATTGCGGTTACTAAAAAGCAATATTTTAATAAAATTTTAAAACTGAATTTTCAGTCAAAAATTACTAAAGTGCATGGACTACCTTTTATTTTTGATGAAGTAGATTTAATTTATAAGCCTGCATCTATTACACATCATGGATGTTTTTGGGAAGGAATAACTTTATTTAATTTTTAATCTAGATTTTAATTTTAAAAATAATAAAGCGGTTTTATATGCATTTTCAGCAGTAGAATTGCTGTCAAAATTAGGAATTTTATATATATCACAAAGTTCGTCTAATGTAAACTCTTTATCGATAATATCATTAAATTTACGATGCATCGTATCAATATCTAGTGCTTCATTTTTTAATCGACCGCAGTTTAATCGATCTAATGCTACATTTATAAATTCAACATCAGAATTTATTTTATGACCAACTAGAACTGAATTACTGATAAACGTAATAAAAGATTCTAATGCTTCAGGCTCAGATAATTTTTTTATTTTGCTTTCCACCATAAATTCATGCATCAAGTCATTGTCATGAAAATATTTATATTGTAATATGACAGTTTCAAAGTTATCACCTATCAATATACTATCATTTGATATCGTAAAAGCAGCAATAGATAAAACCACATCTTTTTGCGTGCTTGAACCAGATGTTTGTGTGGATATAATTACATATCGATTTGATTTTTCTTCAAATTTTGAAATATAATTTTTCCAAAATTCAGGATATTCTTTATGGATATTTTTTAACCAGTCTAACATAATTATGAAAATTGAGTAAGTTGAAATTTACTTTTTATAAGGTCTTCTAATTTAGTCATTGGCAGCAAAGCATTCTTTAATCTTTCACGATCAATCTTTGATAATTCCTCTAAATTTATAAATTGACCAGAACTATCGTTTTTTAAACCTTCTAAAGTTCTAAATTTTGATAATGTTAAAAAAGCTTCAGCACAATTTAGATATATTTCTGCATGTTTTGGATCTGTGATGGCTAACTGTTTAAATCTTTGAAACGTATTATTAATTCCTCTTATATCAAAATAGAGATCAAATAATCTAGCTCCATCAATCAAAGGCAGTAATGCTTTTGTCTTAATATCAAATTTATTTTTATTAAGCCCATCATCCTCCACATTAAAATTTTTAAAGAAACTCAAAGGAGAATTTTTTCTCAATGCATCATTACCCAAGAAATCAAAAAACAAGGTGTTATTTTTAGCGTTTTTATAAATAATATCAGTGATCGCATCTTCTATTTTTTGTTCGCCAAAAGCAAGTTCAATATCAAAGAATATACTATCGATTTGGTTAGAATTTTCATTCGTAGTGTTCATCCATCTTTCATATTGCTTAATCCAGTCCGTCAACGATTTACACCACAATATATTGCCACCTGAATGCTCATTAGGACATAATTGATAACCTATATCTTGTAGTATTGCAGTGGTTTTTTTTCCTAATAGTAGAAAATAGTCCTTGACCTCTCGATACTTATCTGCTGATACATCTTCGAAGATTAAAATACTATCTTGATCAGTGAGTAGTAATTGTTCTTTTCTACCTTGACTGCCAATACTTAACCATGCAAAACGGGCAGGAGGTGAGCCTAGCGCAAAAATTGAAAGTTCAACGGAGCGCTTAATAAGTGCTAAATTAATTTCGCTTGCAATATTAAAAATATGAGAAAGAGGGATATTTTTAGTAAGTGAAGTTTGAATTAGATCAGTCAGTCTACGTCTAATTTGTTTTAATTCTTTAGGTTCTTGGCAGCGTTTAATTTCTTTTATTAATACACCAGGATTACTTGCCTGAGCAATTATTAAATCGTGTTCATTTATAATTCCTTTAACTATAGACTTATCTGATCCATCTTGCGTTACGCATAAATGTGTTACATTATGCTTAAGCATCAATAATTGCGCTTCTGCTAATGATATATTTTCAATTACAGTAATGACAGGTGATGACATAATTTTGTCAACTGTAACATTTAGCTGAAATCTTCCAGTAGCTATTTTAGAACGCAAATCACTATCGGTAATAATGCCTATTGGTATGTTGTTATTATCACATACAATAATACTATTTTTTAAACTGGAAGTCATACTCAAAGCTACTTCTTGAGCGGTGGCGGTTACAACCGTTTTTAAAGGAGAAGTATTATAAGAAAGCGATTGAAAATATTGCATTTCTGATTGCTGATCAGAAAAATAGGCATTATCCGAAATCAATTTTTCAATTAAATTTTCTTTATCTTTTGAATTTCTTGTATTTACAGCAAAACTCTCCAATAAATAATTCAAAACATCAGAATTATTGGCTACAAAAGGTCTAAAAGAAGTAATAGGAATAGCATAAATAATACTTTCCTCTCTTGCTTTAGCAGTCATCATATAATTATTTTTGGCAAAAAAGGGACGTAAACCAAAAATATCACCAGCGGCACATTTATTTAATAATGTGTCTTCAGCGTCAATAATCACAGATAGATTTATCACTCCAGAAGCGACAACATAAAAACAATCATGAAGTTGATCATTGACTTTAAAAATCTCTTGATGCTTTAGGTAATTGATAACACGTACGGTCGTACAAATTTCAGATAATTCTTGAGCACTCAAGTGTTTAAATGGTGGATAATCTTTTAAAAAATCAGCAATATAGTCAGCTACAGTATTCATAATTAGTCGATCAAAAGGAATCACTCGCAAAAATAACGTTTTTAAAAATACAATCACAATCAATAAGATTGTATTAATTTATAATTGTGCAATGCTTAATTTTTTCTTAAAATAAATAGCAATAACAACACACTTTATGCAAGTTGTTTATATTTATATCCTAAACTAAAACAATATTTATTATGAAATTAATTAGAAAAATACAGGTTACTTTTATTGTCTTATTTGCCACAACATTTGCAATTGCTCAAGGCAAACCTTCTAGTAGTAAAGAGGTCGCTACTGGTAAAATTAATGGAGCTATGATTACTATTAATTATGGAAGTCCATCGGTGAACGGCCGTGAAATATGGGGAGGATTAGTTCCTTACGATAAAGTGTGGCGCGCTGGTGCAAATGATGCAACGACATTTACGACAGATAAAGATCTAACAGTTGAGGGAGCCAAATTACCAGCAGGAAAATATTCGTTTTTTATAATTCCAAACGGTAAAGAAAGTACAATCATTTTTAATAAAGTCGATAAGCAATGGGGAGCTGGAAAATATAATGAGAAAGAAGATCAATTAAGAGTGATGGTAAAACCACAAGCTACAAAAACGTCTACTGAAAAATTAGTATATACTATTGAAAAGAATAAAGTTGTTGTAAGTTGGTCAAATTGGAACATTCCAATTGCTGTAAAATAATAATCTATTACATTCTAAAAAGCATTACCGAAAGGTGATGCTTTTTGTGTTAAATACTTTTCTATAAATTTTCTATTTTACATAATATAAATTATAGTTCATTTTAACATAATGAAGTTTCTTTCAATTATAACAAAAACAGTCAATCTATAGATCTTTTAAATTTGATAAAACTAAATGAGTTGTTGGTTCACCGTAAATTAAAAGACGATCAATAAACTGCTGTAAGTGCAATTGATCTTTTAAAATTACTTTCATAAAAATATTGTGCGTTCCAGTGATACGGTAAACTTCCCCAATTTCAGGAAATAGCTCTAATTTTGCGCAAAACACATTTAATTTACCACTAAACAATTTGTACATAATAAAAACCTCTAGACCAAAACCCAGTTTACTATTATTAAGCGTAATATTGTAGCTTTTTATTACCTGCGAATCTTCTAATTTCTGAACGCGTTCGCGAACACTCGACGGCGACAATCCAATTTGTTTTCCTATTTCTACAAATGAAGCTCTAGAATTAACCTTCAACTTATCTATTATTTTTAAATCAATCGCATCTACCATTTAAAAGTTTTTTTTTAGTAAAATTACTATTTTTAAAAGGGAAAATCATTATAAAACCATTGATAAAATTTTACAAAAAACGATTGCTGGTTTACTTTTGCACGATGGATTCAATGTTATTATTACTTATAATTGGGATATTTTTTGGTTTTTTCGTTCAAACTATCAGTGGTTTTGCAGGAGCCTTAGTTGCACTTCCTTTTTTACTGTTTGTGATGCCACTCTCTGAAGCCGTGTGCTATATATCTATTTTTTATTCTATTGCTTCACCAATTTACTTTTATAAAGAGTGGAAAAATATGGACAAAAATTTATTGAAAAAATTAGCGATCACTTCTTTTATAGGTGTATTAATTGGCTCTATAGTTTTACTATTTGGTGAGCCCACAATTTTAAAAAAAGCTTTAGGAATATTTATTATTTTATTTGTTTTAAACAACTTGATTAATAAAAATAACAATCAATTTGGCACTAAAACACAAATGATATTAGGACTTTTTGGTGGATTTTTCTCTGGTGTATTTTCTACAGGCGGACCTTTGTATGCAGTAATTATCAAAAATGAAACGGCTACTGTAAAAGAATTTCGCGCAACTATGTTTGGAATATTAGGATTAGTTTCAATGATGCGAATTTTTATTTTAGCTTTTGAAGGCGTTGTAACTACAACTGAATTAATCAATTCGTTATATGTACTTCCTTTTTTTATACTAGCGTTAGTATTAGGTAAAATGGTTTATTTAAAATTAAATGAGGAATTTTTAAAAAAAATTATTTTAGCACTGCTTTTTATATCTGGTTTATTGCTAGTAATAAAAAATTAGAATGCCATTAAAATATGCTTCAATAATCTTAAATAAAATTAAGTTTTAGTAAGCGTGTAAATAATTTACCTTTGCAAAAAATTAAAAATTACTATTTGATGACTAATTCCGAAATGGACGTTACAGAGATGTCCAAATCAAAATATATAAAATTAATTCTGATATTAGGTTCCTTAACAGCTTTAGGACCGTTTTCCATTGATATGTATTTACCCGGCTTTGCTGGAATTGCAAAGGATTTGAATACTTCAGTTGCTAATGTTTCTATGACTCTATCCAGTTATTTTATAGGTATTTCGGCAGGACAGCTACTTTATGGACCTTTACTAGATCGCTTTGGACGTAAAAAACCGCTATTTATAGGATTACTAGTTTATATTTTTGCTTCTTTGGGTTGTGTTTTTGTAAAAGACATCGACACCTTTATTGGCTTACGTTTTATACAAGCTGTGGGTAGCTGCGCGGCAACAGTAGCTTCAATATCCATGGTTAGAGATTTATTTCCCGTCAAAGATATCCCTAAAGTTTTTTCGATGTTGATGTTAGTAGTTGGTCTGTCGCCTATGCTAGCTCCCACAATTGGAGGATATGTTACCGCTGATTATGGTTGGCACATGGTATTTTTTATATTGATGTGTATGGGAATAGTTATTCTTATTGCTTCCCAAATTGTTCTTCCTAATTCCTATTTACCAGATACTTCAATTTCACTGAAACCAAAACCAATAATTAACAACTTTGTCAGCATTATAAAAGAGCCACAATTTTATACGTACGCATTTGCTGGAGCAATCGCATTTTCAGGATTGTTTACCTATGTTGCGGCCTCCCCTATTCTATTTATGGATATTTATAAAGTAGATGCTAAAACTTATGGTTGGATTTTTGCCTTTATGTCATTAAGTTTTATCAATGCCAGCCAGTTAAATTCACTTTTATTAAGAAAGTTTACAAGTGAGCAAATGATTCTAGGAGCGCTAGTTTCGCAGGCCTTTGTAAGTGTATTGTTTTTGATATTAGCGATTAATAACTATTTGGGATTATATGAAACAATAGCAATGTTATTTTTATTTTTAGCTTGCTTAGGAATTTCAAATCCTAATACAGCTGGTCTTACACTCGCTCCATTTTCGAGAAATGCAGGAAGCGCATCCGCTTTGATGGGGGCCATTCAATTAGGATTAGGGGCATTTGCTTCCTTTGTGGTTGGTATTTTTGTGCAAAATTCTGTTGTTCCCATGGTGGTTATAATGACCACCTCTACCTTATTGGCACTAATTATTTTAATTTTTGGCAAAAAAAGAATTAAAGCAGCAATTTTGATTAACCAATAAAAAAGTTGCTAATTCAATTTTAAATATGTTTCATCACTTCTTTCTCTGATGATGTAAGTCCGCCTTGCATCATTCCGCCGTCTTCATAAATTTTATTTGGTAAGCTTTTCGATTCAATTTTACCCATAATTGCTGGATGCACATAGTAAGATCTACATACTGTTGGTGTATTGCCTAGTTCATTTGCTACCATTCGAATTAAAGTATTGCTGAATTTACTTTTTTTACTATTACTAAGCGCCTCGATTGCAAAAGGATAAAGTTCAACTGCCAACCTACTTGCAACCCAAGTTCGAAAATCTTTGCTACTGAAATTTTTACCCATATTAGTCCGGATATAGTCATTAACATCCTCACTGTCTACTGCATGGAAATTTCCAGCACTATCTTTATACCTAAATATTTCAAAACCTGGCAGCTCTGCTGATTTTTTAATTAATTTGGCTAGCTGAATATCATCAATTTCAACATGTCGCATTTGATTACTTTTTCCTTTATATTCAAATGTAACTTGATTATTTGCAAAAGTCATGTGTTTTCTTCTCAGGGTGGTCAAACCAAAGGTTCCATTTTGATCTGCATACTGCTTATTCCCTATTCTGATTCCAGTTTCATCTAAAAACAAAACGATCAGCGCTAAAACTTTGTCTTTCGTCCAATCTTTTACAGCAATATCATTGATTACTTTTTTTCTAAATTTTGTCAATGCTTTACCAAAATCTTTCATTTTGGCAAACTTCTCTTCTTGTCTTGCCTTTTCAAATGTAGAATGATATATGTATTGTTTCCTACCTTTTGCATCTCGACCGATGGCCTGAATATGACCATCATCCCATTTACAAACGTAAACATCGCTCCACATCGGTGGAATAATTAGTCGGCGAAATCTACTTAATAATCTTGTATCTGTGATTTTAATACCGTCTTCATCAAAATATTGATAGCCCTTACCCCTCTTGCGCTTATGAATTGACATTGCTTCATCATCGACATGCTTTATTTCATAAGTAGTTTCTTTTTTATTCATGATGCATTTAATTTAATGTTTTAAAGATAAAATAAAAGCCAATTTTTGAGTTTTAGAATTAGACGAGATTTTTATATAATTTTTCGAATAAAAAAACCGGTAGTAAACTCTTCCAAGTCTAATAACGGTTTTAATTTAATTCTAAAAGAAAGCTATTAAGTATCTATTCTTACTTTAATAGTTTACCGACAATCCTACTCCAGATCCCATATCGCTGTCGTAATGCGTTCTAATCCCCATATTTTTATTTATGATGTATCGTAAATCAGCCATATATTCTTTGTCTGTATTAACCATAAAACCAGCTCGTATTCTTTTTGAAACTGGAATGTCTTCTCTAATAAATGCCAAAATGGTCGTTGATAAAATAGCCTAAACAAATTTTTAATAAATTTTTTTATTTTTATTTAACTACAGACATGTTTAATTCTAGAAGGTGTTTTTTTTCTTGAAAAGTATTAATATGACATAAATTAGATTTTTAAATTCAAAATTCAATTATTATATTTACATTTGGGTCGATGAAAAAGCAAATTACTTTATATTTTCTTTTTTTAGCTTGTGTTCTTCAATTAGGACACAGCATTTTTCCTCACGTACATGTAAAGGAACATCACCACGATGGTATAGACCACCATCACCATGATTCAAGTGAAAACGAATTATCTTTATTCTTTTCTCATTTTGGTCATACTTCCGAAGTGTTCTCTACAACTCATTTAGAAGATGTTACAAAAGTTGTAAATGAAGTTCCTGCTTCAGTACTTGTCGCTAGTACTTATCCATTTTCAAATTTACTGATTTTACATCCAAAAAAAGAGGTCCATTTTGATGAAGAGCCTCTTGTTATTATTTCACCTCATTTGCATTCCTTACAATTTCGAGGACCTCCCACGCTTATTTAATACCAACCTTCAATAATTTGAATTATAAGATACTTATAGTCTTTTTTTACTATATTTTATTTTTTATGTTGTTTATTATCGTTGAAAATTGTCCACCTTATTAATTGGACAATGTGATTAAGTAGCACACAGTCATTAGTGTTAGCGACCTAACGGGTCAATCTTATTTCATATATCTTAAATTTTAAAATCAAAAAAAATGAAAAAATTATTGCTTTCTATGGCAGTTGTAAGTATTCTTTTTACTGCATGCAACGAAAAAAAAACAGAAGAACATGGACACGACCATACTGACGGGACACATGAACACGCCGATGGTGAGGCACACGCTAATCATGATGATGAAACCGTAAAACAAGAAGAGTTCACAGTTGGAAAAGACACTGTGATTTCAGACGACGGGCACGGTCATGAAGATGAGAATGGAGAAAAACACGACCATTAATTAATTTTTACGCCCATGATTGTTTTATTCATGGGTGTAAATTAAAATTTACATATATGAAAATAACACAAAACATATTGCTTCTTTGTTTATTCGTTTTAGGAATAGCAAGTTGCAATCAAAAAGAAGAAGCTCAAGAAGTTACTTCACTTGAGCCACTGGCTTATACTTTATATTCAGAGAAAACTGAATTATTTGTAGAGTTCAAACCTTTAGTTGTGGGTTCGACTTCAAGATTTGCAGCTCATTTTACTATTTTGGGAGATAACTTCAAGCCTTTAACAGATGCTATAATTACGGTTAGTTTAATAGTTGGTTCAAACGGAATTAAAAATGCTGTTGATGCGCCAAGCTCTCCGGGAATATTTCGTTTGGCATTAGAGCCAAAAACTGCTGGAACTGGAACTTTAGTATTTGACATCGTAACAAAAGAGTATACAGATAAAATCACCATTAAAAATGTGCTAATTTATCCTGATGAAAAAACTGCATTTGAAAAACAACCTGAACCTGCTGAAAGTGGCGATATATCTTATCTGAAAGAGCAAGCGTGGAAAGTTGATTTTGCTAATATTGCTGTAAAAAACCAAACTTTTAATGATGTCATTAAAACCAGTGGTCAAATACTTTCTGCTCCTGGAGATGAAATGATAGTAACTGCAAAAGCAAGTGGTGTGGTTGTTTTTTCTGGAAAAAATACTATTGTAGGTTCGGCTGTTAATTGGGGTAATTCTCTTTTTACTATTACTGGAGCTGATATGACTGAAAATAATATTGATGCATCGGTAAACGAAGCGAAAAACAATTACTTGAAAGCAAATTCAGATTATGAACGTTCTAAACTATTAGTTGCTGATAAAATTGTTTCGGAGAAAGACCATCAACAAGTTAAGTTGCAATTTGAAAATGCGCAACGAGTTTATTCTACAGTTTCTAAAAATTACAGTTCGAAAGGGCAGAATATCCTTTCTCCAATGTCTGGTTTTGTTAAAGATGTTTTGGTTACTGAAGGTCAATATGTTGCTTCAGGAACTCCATTAGCAACGATTTCAAAAAACAAGCGTTTACTTATTCAAGCTAATGTTTCGCAGAATTATTTTGGGAGATTACCCAGTATCACTTCGGCAAACTTTAAAACGCCTCAAAGCGACATCGTTTACAACACAGCCGATTTGGATGGTAAAATCGTGTCTTATGGAAAAAGTGCTTCTGCAAATTCTCCGTTCATTCCTGTAACTTTTGAAGTAAACAATACAGGACAATTGATTTCAGGTTCTATTATTGAAGTTTATTTAAAATCATCTGCAATTTCTGACGCATTAGTAATACCCACTTCTTCTTTAATTGAGGAACAAGGTACTTTTTATGTTTATGTTCAAACAGGTGGCGAAAGTTTTCAAAAAAGAGAAGTAAAATTAGGTGCAAGCGATGGTTTGAACGTTCAAGTCTTATCTGGAATTATAGAAAATGAAAGAGTAGTAACCAAAGGAGGCTATCAAATAAAATTATCTAGTGCTTCTGGCGCTTTACCAGCTCACGGACACGAACATTAAAAAAGAAACTCATGCTAAATAAAATAATTAAATTTTCACTACACAATCGATTTTTTGTAGTGATAGCATCTGTTTTGTTACTGGTGTTTGGTGGCTTTATAGCCTCAAATATGGAAGTCGATGTATTTCCAGATTTGACAGCACCAACCGTAGTAATAATAACAGAAGCACACGGAATGGCTCCTGAAGAAGTGGAGAAATTAGTTACATTTCCGTTAGAAACTGCTGTCAATGGAGCGACTAATGTGAGACGTGTTCGCTCTTCTTCCTCGGCAGGAATATCCATTGTTTGGGTAGAATTTGAATGGGATACTGATATTTACAAAGCGCGACAAATTGTAAACGAAAAAATTACAGCTGTTTCCGAAAAACTACCGCAGGGTGTTGGAAAGCCAACTATGGGTCCACAATCTTCCATTATGGGAGAAATTATGTTGGTTAGTGTCACCGCTGATTCAACCTCTTTAATTGATTTGAGAACCATTGCCGATTGGACTATTAGACCACGATTGTTAGCAACAGGCGGGGTTTCACAAGTAATCGTAATTGGCGGAGAATTCAAACAATATCAAATATTAGCATCTCCTCAAAAGATGAGTTTTTATAATGTTACCCTTTCTGAATTGTTGAAAGCAAGTGAGGAATCGAATGGTAATTCATCAGGAGGTTTCATGAACGAATACAATAATGAATACATTGTAAAAGGAATTGGTAGGACTAATGACATTGAAGCCATCGCGAAATCAGTTATTAAAATGCAAAATAGCAATCCAATAAAAATTGAAGATGTTGCCGAGGTTAAAATTGGTGCTGCTTTAAAAATTGGAGACGGTTCCTTTAAAGGTCAACCAGCCGTTATTATGACTGTCATGAAACAACCAGCAACCAATACTTTAGAACTAACTGAAACTATTGATATTGCAATCGCTGACATTCAGAAAAACTTACCTAAAGATGTGCATGTTAATACTAAAATCTTTCGTCAAGCCGATTTTATAAACGCCTCTATTAGTAATATTCAGAAGACATTACTTGAAGGCACCGCATTTGTTATTATCATTTTGTTTTTGTTTTTAATGAATTGGCGGGCCACTTTTATTTCATTATTAGCCATTCCAATTTCATTAATAGTTGCTATTATAACCTTAAAATTGCTTGGTTATACAATCAATACCATGAGTTTAGGAGGTATGGCAATTGCTATTGGAGATTTAGTTGATGATGCCATTATTGATGTGGAAAATGTTTTTAAACGACTAAAAGAAAATGCTTTAAAGCCAAAATCAGAACAAAAAGATAAATTGACTGTTATTTTTGAGGGTTCATTTGAGATTCGAACTTCGATTATAAATGCTACTTTTATTATTATTGTCGCCTTTTTGCCGCTCTTCTTTTTATCAGGAATGGAAGGAAAATTATTGGCACCGCTTGGAATAGCATTTATTGTAGCATTATTCGCTTCTCTAATAGTTTCTTTAACGCTAACGCCAGTTTTAGCGAGCTATTTACTGACGAATGATAAGATGTTATTAAAGCAACATAAAGAAAGTTGGTTGGTTGAGAATTTGCAGAGATTATACTCAAAAGCTTTGCATTCAGTGATGACTTTCAAAAAAACTATTTTATTTGTTGCTGGAGGATTGTTCTTGTTATCATTATTAATTATGAGTCAATTAGGTAGAACTTTTTTACCTGAATTTAATGAAGGCTCGTTAGTAATTAGTGCTGTAAGCTTACCTGGTATTTCTTTAGAGGAAAGTAATAAAATTGGAACTCAAGTTGAAAAAGCACTATTATCAGTACCCGAAATAAAGATTACAACTCGTAGAACAGGAAGAGCAGAACTTGATGAACACGCTCAAGGTGTAAATGCTGCCGAAATAGATGCTCCCTTTGTTTAAGAAGAACGAGACAGAGAAGAATTCATGACCGATGTTCGTGAAAAATTAGCAGGAATTACTGGTGCAAATATTACGATTGGGCAACCTATTGGTCATCGTATAGACCACATGCTTTCTGGAACAAGAGCCAACATTGCCATTAAAATTTTTGGAAACGATTTGAATAAGTTATACAATTTATCAAATGACATCAAAAGGGAAATTCAGAATGTAGAAGGATTGGTGGATTTAAGTGTTGAGCAACAAGTTGAGATTCCGCAAATACAAATCAAAGCGAAACGTGCAATTCTAAACCAATACGGAATTACTATTGGAAAGTTTAATGAGTTTGTAGATGTTGCTTTTGCAGGAGAAAAAGTATCTGAAATTTATGAAAACAATAAAACTTTTGATTTAGTCCTTCGTTATGATGATGCCAACAAAGGTAAAATTGAAAATATTAAAAACGCATTGATTGATACGTATGATGGTAAAAAAATTCCGTTGTATTATGTTGCTGATATTGTAAGTACATCAGGACCAAATACCATAAACAGAGAAAACGTGCAGCGTAAAACGGTTGTGTCTGCCAATGTTTCGGGTCGTGACCAAAAAAGTGCAGTAGCTGATATTCAGAAGATAATTAATGAGAAAGTAAGCTTGCCTGAAGAATACCATATTGAATATGGAGGACAGTTTGAAGCCGAAGCCGAAGCTTCTAAAACATTACTTTTAACTTCTTTGATTTCGCTATTGATTATTTTCTTAATTCTATATCAAGAATTTAAAAAGGTAAAAACCGCTTCTATTATTTTACTAAATCTACCATTGGCTTTAATTGGTGGTGTTTTTAGTATTTATTTCACAAGTGGTATTTTAAGTATTCCAGCCATTATTGGATTCATCACTTTATTTGGTGTGGCAACTCGAAACGGAATTCTATTAGTCTCACATTATGAAACTTTAGAACAAGAAGGATTGTCGCTATATGACACTGTTATGCAAGGTTCAAAAGACAGGTTAAGTCCCATTTTAATGACAGCCTTAACAGCAGGATTGGCATTAATTCCGTTAGCCATTGCGAGTGATTTACCTGGAAACGAAATTCAAAGTCCAATGGCTAAAGTTATTTTAGGAGGTTTGTTAACCTCTACATTGTTAAACATTTTCATTGTTCCAGTGGTATATTATTTATCTAATCGTAAAAAAGAACAAAATGAACAAAATGAACAATAAATTATTAATCTGCTTTGTTTTACTGCCTTTAACTACTGTTTATGCTCAATCTACTATCGATAACGCACTGACAGAAATAGCAAAAAACAATACAGCCATACAAGCAAACACACAGTTTTGGAACACACAGAAAGTACAGTATAAGACTGGAAATACGTTGTACAACCCAACTTTTGATTATGATTATTTAAACGGAAGTCCTGCAAATGCTGGTAATCAAACAGAAATTGTAATTACGCAATCTTTTGATTTTCCAACAGTTTATGGCAAGAGAAATCAATTGGCAAATGAGCGAATTAGTCAAGCAGATTTACAACTTAATGCGGCAAATCAAGTCGTGCTTTTAGAAGCTAAAAAAGTGTGTATTGAATTGGTTTACAGAAATAAGCTGCAAATTCCATTGGTAAAAAGAAAAGAAGCAACCGAAAAATGGTTGGCGTTTTTCAAGAAGAAAATGGACACTGGTGACGGAACTATTTTAGATGTAAATAAGGCTGAAATTCAATTGTTAGAAATTCGAAAACAGTTTCAAGAAAACTCGTCTGCAATTGGTGTTTTAAATGAAAAGTTAACTAGTTTAAACGGTGGAACACTGATAATTCTAAAAAATGTTACCTATTATGAAGTTCCTGTTTTAGCTGATTTTGAAACATTATTCGCTGAAATTGAAACTGCTGATTATGTCAAAAAAACACTAGAACAAGAAAAAGTAATTGCACAAAAACAAATTGAAGTAAGCAAAGCAATGGCTTTACCAAAAATGGAAGTTGGGTATCGTTATCAAGGTATTTTAGGTCAAACCTATAATGGTATTCACACCGGAATTTCATTGCCCTTATGGGAAAGTAAAAACACGGTAAAACTTCAAAAAGCAAAGATGGCTTATACTGAAAATGCTATCTCAAATCATGCTAACGAATATTATTATGAGATAAAACAATTGTATGGTCGTTATGAAAGTTTGAAAAGTATTTTAGAAGAGTATCAAAAAGTAACCAATGCTATGCAGTCTGTACAACTTTTGGACAAAGCTTTAGCAGCTGGGCAAATTTCTGTTTTGGAATACTTTGTAGAACTTAATTATTACAATAGTTCTTATAATTCATTCTTGGAAATAGAAAAAGAATATTATGATGTAATGGCCACTTTATTAAAGCATAAGTTGTAATTTTCACAAATACATAATTAGATTATAAAGAAAATGGGGCTTTGAGACCCCATTTTTTATTTTAATCAATTTCTAATTTCTGCTTTTAATAATTCACATTCACCCCAAAACCAATTCCCATATCACTATCATAATGCGTGGTAATTCCGATGTTTTTTCCAACTATATATTTAAAACCTCCCATATATTCTTTATCAGTATTGACCATAAAAGCCGCTCTTAATCTGGAAGAAAGTGGAATATCTTCGCGCATCAATTGCAATCTTACATTCCCATTATGGTAGATTTCAGTTTGAAAAATAACGAGCATTGGCAACGTATAAGCGAATCCTAAACTGGCTTGAATACGTTTGTCTTTTGTGCTTTTTTGACCAAAGAGATTTTCCTCTACTTCATTCCTATCCAACTTTCTATACCTTACATCAAATCCTACAAACGGCATAAACCATTGATTTTTGCCAATATATCTTCCAATATGCGTTTCTGATTCGTAACCGTGTTCTGCACTATATCCCAATCGCCACTCGGTTCCAAAACTCCATCTCGCATTTTGAAACATGGCTTGACCGTCATTTCCATTAGTAGCAAAATCATTTTCAGCCATAAAATGCAACTGATTGCTTTCGGCTTGTAGTTTCTTATACGCTTTTTCTTTGTTTGGTAAAAACGGATTAGGTTCGGAATTTTCATAACTAAAAACACGGTTCATTCCAGCCATCATGTGGTACAAAACGTGACAATGAAAAAACCAATCGCCATCTGAATTGGCTTCAAATTCTATCACATTGGTTTCCATTGGCATAATATCCAATACATTTTTTAGAGGAGAGTACTCCCCTTGCCCATTCAAAACTCTAAAATCATGACCGTGCAAATGCATTGGATGGCGCATCATAGAATTATTAGTCAAAGTGATCCGAACAATTTCTCCTTTTTTAATTAAAATCTTATCAACTTCTGAAAGGACTTTATTATCCATACTCCAAACATAACGATTCATGTTTCCGTTTAATTCAAAGCGCATTTCACGAACAGGAGCATCTTTTGGCAATGTGGTTGAATTTGGTGATTTTAACATTGAATAATTTAAAGTCAAAATATCAGAACTCATACTATGGCTAGAATGATCCATTTGCATGTCGTTTATCTTCATTTTATCATCACCCTTTTTCAGTTTATCCTCATCCATTTTCATATTTCCATGATCCATTTTCGTATTTCCCTGAACCATTTTTGCTTTTCCATAACTCATTTTCATTTTCCCGTCATCCATTTTCATAACATTACCCGATATTTCTGGATACATGACAGTGTTCATATCCATTTTCTGCATAGACATATCCATTCCCATATCGTTCATTGAACCGTCTATGTTCATCATGCCGTTCATCATTTTCATACCTTCAAAGTATTTTAATTTTGGCATCGGACTAACCAATTGCTTAATTCCCGAACCAATATAAATAGACGCTGATTTACTTCTATCCTCTGGAGTAACTAAAAATTCATAAGAGGTGTTGTCTGCTGGAATTGTCACAACAACATCGTAGGTTTCTGAAACGCCAATAATTAATCGATCTACGTCAATAGGTTCTACATCATTCCCATCATTAGCTACTACCGTAATTTTTCCTCCCGCATAATTCAACCAAAAATAGGATGATGCTCCTCCGTTAGAAATCCGCAATCGTACTTTATCGCCCGATTTAAAAATCGGGATTATTGATTCATTTTTTTCATTGCCCGATTTAAAAATTGGGGCTATTGATTCATTTTTTCCATTGATAAGAAATTTATCGTAATAAATATCACTCACATCCATCGCCAACATTCGTTTCCATTCGTTGGTTAATTTGGTCTTGAAATGTCCCGCTGCAATAGCTTCGGAATAACTTTGTGTGGTTCCTTTTTTTATGGCAAACCAATCAGACGCATTATGAAGCATGCGATGGACGTTATTAGGATTGTAATCAGTCCATTCGCTTAAAATAATTGGCACTTCTGGAAGGTCGTCAATTCCTTTTCTAAACGTTTTGTCGTCTTTTCTCTTTAAAAGAATCATAGAACCATACATTCCTATTTGTTCCTGCAATCCAGAATGCGAATGATACCAATGTGTACCATTTTGAATAATTGGAAATCGATACGTAAACGTTTCTCCCGGTGCAATAGGCATTTGCGTGAGAAAGGGAACTCCATCATATTGATTGGGTAACATTAATCCATGCCAATGCAGCGAAGTACCTTCTTTCAATTCATTATGCACCACAATTTCTGCAATATCACCTTCTGTAAAAGTTAGAGTTGGCATAGGAATTTGACCATTTACAGCAATGGCTCTTTTTTCTTTTCCAGCAAAATTTACAATAGTATCGCGCACGTATAAATCGTAATGAACGACTTTTTGAGCAATACTGCTACTGGAAATAAAAAGCAGAATTACAACTGCTATTATTATATTATTTTTCATTTTCTAATCGTTTAATCATTACTTTCATTTGTTCGATTTCTTTTCTTTGTGCTTCAATAATGGCATCTGCTAATTTTCTAACTTCAGCATCTTTTATATCGGCTCGTTCACTGGTTAATATTGCAATGGAATGATGTGGAATCATTCCTTTTAACCACAAAAGATCGCCAACAATTGGCTTTTGTGTGCGAACAAGAATTAATGCCGAACTGAATAACAAAAGACTTCCAAGTAAAATTGCCGTATTTTTTTTCTTGCTTTTGTACATTCCCAACATAAATAATAGCATGATTACAGCCATTGTTGAGATCCCCAAACTAACCATATAAAAACGGGTCATACTGAAATAAACATGGTCTATTTCATACGTATTTAAATACATCGTGATGTACATAGCTACAAATGACAATCCTATCATCAAGAAAAAAGTAGTGTACGGATTGGTTTTTTGATGTGAATTTGAATGTTCCATGATATATAATTTAAAAAGTTAAATTTTAATTGTTCTCAATCGCAACGCATTTGCAATCACAGAGACGGAGCTAAAACTCATCGCTAATGCTGCAATCATAGGTGATAATAAAATTCCGAAAAAAGGAAATAAAACTCCTGCTGCAATTGGAATTCCAACGACATTATAAATAAATGCAAAAAACAAGTTTTGCTTGATGTTTCTCATAACAGCGTGACTTAAATTTTTAGCTTTCACAATTCCTTGTAAATCTCCTTTAACTAATGTGATTTTGGCACTTTCAATTGCCACATCCGTTCCAGTTCCCATAGCGATTCCAATATCAGCTTGAGCCAAAGCAGGAGCATCATTGATTCCATCGCCAGCCATTGCGACTACTTTACCTTGTGCCTGTAAATCTTTTATGTATTGCAATTTATCTTGTGGTAAAAACCCCGCTTTGAAGTCGGTTAAATTCAATTCAGCGGCAACTGCTTTTGCTGTATTTTCATTGTCACCCGTTATCATAATAACTTCAACACCTTGTTTTTTTAATTCAGTTATGGCTTCAATACTTGTTTTCTTTATCGCATCGGTAATCGTTATAAACCCAACGACCTTATTATTAATGGCAATGTAAGAAACTGTTTTTCCCAATTGTTGTTCGGCAATTACTTCTTTTTCGATAGCCGAAAAATCAGCAACGCCTTCTTGTTCCATTAAACTTTTATTTCCTAACAGAATCAATTCTTGATTGATACTGCCTTTTACACCTTTGCCCGTTACAGAATCAAAGTCAGCCACTTTAGAAAATGCAACTTCTTTTGTTTTAGCGAAATTAACTACGGCTGTAGCCAAAGGATGTTCGCTACTTTGATTGAGCGATGCTATTTTTCCCAAGACGTCTTTTTCATCGCCGTCTTTTACGACAATTTTTTCTACAGAAGGTTTTCCTTCCGTGATGGTTCCTGTTTTATCCGTAATCAAAACATCAATCTTGTCCATTTTTTCGATGGCTTCCGCATTTTTGATTAATACGCCCAATTTCGCTCCTTTTCCAACGCCAACCATCACAGACATTGGTGTAGCCAAACCTAAAGCACACGGACAAGCGATAATCAAAACGGCAATGGCATTCACAAATCCATAAACCAATTTCGGTTCAGGTCCAAATTGCCACCAAACTATAAATGTGATTACCGAAATTACAACTACAATGGGAACAAAATATTTAGCCACTTTATCAACCAGATTCTGAATAGGTGCTCGAGAACGACTCGCATCGCTAACCATTTGCACAATTTGCGATAGTAAAGTTTCGGACCCTACTTTTTCGGCAATCATCAAAAAAGATTTTGTACCGTTAATAGTTCCCGCACTTACTTTATCGTCTTCTTTTTTATCCACAGGAATCGGTTCTCCCGTAATCATAGATTCGTCAATCGTACTAGTTCCTTCGGTAATTTTTCCATCAACAGGAATTTTCTCTCCTGGTTTTACACGTAAGATAGCGTCTTTTTTAATGTTGTGAATAGAAATGACTTTTTCAACACCATCAACAACTACTGTAGCTTCTTTTGGTGCTAATTTCAATAATTCTTTAATAGCACCGCTGGTTCTGCTGTGTGCTTTTGCTTCCAACAATTGCCCTAATAAAACTAACGTCAATACTACTGCTGTAGCTTCAAAATATAAATGAACCGTTCCGTTTTCTGTTTTAAATTGAGCGGGAAATACCTCTGGAAATAGCATAGCTACAATACTGAAGAGAAAGGCAACTCCCGTTCCAATCCCAATTAGAGTAAACATATTTAAATTCCAATTCACAATGGATTTATAGGCTCTTTCAAAAAACATCCAACACGCATAAAAAACAACGGGTAGCGTAAAGACAAACTGAATCCAATTCCAATATTTCAATTCCATTATCTGATACAAAGGATTATTGGGAATCATATCCGACATCGAAATGATAAAAATCGGAATACTAAACAGCATTGCAATTTTCATTTTGTGCCAAAGCGTCTCATAGGTTTTGTTATCTTCCGAATCCGATGGTTCCATCGGTACTAAATCCATTCCGCAAATCGGACAACTTCCAGGCTTATCTTCCACAATTTCAGGATGCATCGGACACGTGTATTGCGTCACTTGATTAGAAGTTGGCTCTTTGACCAAATCCATACCGCAAACCGGACAATCTCCTGCTTTGTCATACGTTTTGTCGCCTTCGCAATGCATCGGACAGTAATAAGTTCCCGCTTGATGTTTGTGTATGGTTTCTTTTTGGTTCTGGTCTTTTGGTTTGGAAGAACAACAACTTGCAGTTTTTATTTCAGTTGGAACGTCAGTATTAGGCAATGAAATTTTATAATGACCTTCCGCACCACCTAGTGCGTCTTGTAACGTTTCTATTTTCACGTGATGTGACATAGTGATAATGGCTTCCTTGGTATCTTTCGAAACAAGAACTTCGGTCACATTTTCAACTTTAAACAAGTCTTTTTGAACCGTGGCTTCACAACCTGAACAAGTCATTCCAGTAACTGTATATTTATGGGTCATAATTTTATAGTTTATAATACAAATTTCAGCAAATCAAATCCTAATCATTTACACAATTATGGTTATGAATTGCAAAGTTTACAATTGATCCAACTGAACTCTTTTGTTGTTTTTCATATTTTTAAAATGAGAAGGAGAAAATCCAGTAACTTTTTTGAATTGATTGCTTAAATGAGACACACTGCTAAAATTCAATACATTAGCAATTTCAGAAAGCGACAATTCATCATAAAAAATAAGTTCCTTTACTTTTTCTATTCGAAGATTTATGAAGTACTTTTCAATACTAATCCCTTCTATTTCCGAAAATAAATTACTTAATTTGCTGTAAACTTTATGCAAATGATGCACTAAATAATCCGACAACTTAATGGTAATGTTGCTGTTTTTATTTTGAATCAAATCAATCAAAACAGCTTTAATTTTTTTGATTAATTGACTGTTTTTGTCGTCTAACTATTCAAAACCAAAATGTTCTAAATGAGTTGAAATCAACTGCTTTTCTACTTCATTTAATGGCTTTGAAAACTAAACTTCTCCGAGTTTAACGTCAAGCAATTCAAATCCAAGTTGTTCTAACTTCCATTTTACAACCAAAATACATCGGTTACAAACCATATTTTTGATGTATAATTTCATCTTTATTAATTTATTTTAAAACCAAGTTTACCCAATTTATAATTTCTTCTTTTTGTTTAGGAGAGAGGTTTGCGTCGCCATGTACAAATGTATAGGATCGTAAAGGCATTTTTTCATCCTCAATCTGGCTTATTATTGATTTTAATTTACTTTTTTTTCTTCTATTTGAGTACGTATCCCACTCGTTAAAGTTTAATTCTGCTTTACCTTCTGTAATGTGACTTTCTAAAAACCAAGTAACAGGTTGGACTTTATTATACCACGGATAATAGGTGTTGTTACTGTGGCAATCATAACAGGAGGTTTGTAAGGTATTCTTAATATTTTGCGGAACAGTATTTACTACCATAAAATCAGTAATAGGCACAGTATCATTTTGATTGCGTTTTGTGGGAATAAATTGAATTCCCACAAACACAACTACTAAAATCAGTAAGATGATTTTAAATTTTTTTCGTTTAGTTAATTTGCTTCTTAACACTTCCACAGGTTAGCATTTTTGAACCAAAATAAGGGTTTTTAATTTCTTTTACTTCACTTAACCAAAGAGCGCCTTTGTTGTTGTTTGCCATTGGGCAAAAATCTTGATAAATAACTTTGTTTGTCCCAAGTAGCGCTACTAAATCTGTGATGTCAGTACTTAATCCTTCAAAATGTTCTCTTTGATGGTCGATATCACTTTTTATAATGTGTTCCGCATGTTCTTTCGCACTTTCTGTAATTTCCATGTATTCTTTATGCGCTTCTTCTGATAGTTTTGACATATCAAACTTCGAAAATGCCGCTAAAAGTGCCGTTCCACCCTTGGCTGAATTTTCTTTACTATCTGCAACTAGACCATTTTTCATGACAAAATAAGCCTCTAATATTGCTGCTGTTTCAGCATTCTTAGTCGTGTTTTGGAGAATTTCTCTTTGAGTAAATGTTGTACCTGCCGAATGGTCGTGTCCTTCGTGCGATTCAGTTTGCATCGTGTTGTCCATGTTTTCCAAGTTTTCCATGTTTTCCATGTTTTCTTTCATTTCACTCTCTTGCTTTACATTCTCTTTACAAGAAATTGTTGTGCTGATTAACGCTACTGCTAAAATTCCGATTACTTTTTTCATGATATTAAAATTTATTGATTACTTATTTACTTATTTAATTGTTTCTTTTACTTCTCCACACTTCAGCATTGATGCGCCAAAATACGGGTTTACTACTTTATTTTCTTTGCTTAACCAATTGGCTCCTTTATCGTTATTTGCCATCGGACAAAATTGAACGTAGGTACTTTCGTTTAATGGATTAAACGCTTTTGTCATCGCAATCATTACATTAGAGATAGGCTCAAAATGCATTCTTACTGCTTTAATGTCTTTTAAATTTGATGAACCACTAATTTGTTTTTTAAGTGCTGCTTCGTAATTCATCCATACGTTATGTGCTTCCCCTTTAACTACGCTCATGTTTATTTTGGCTAACGATTTTTCAAAATCTAACAATGCTTTTTTAGCGGTATCAAAATCATCTTTCGTTAAGGCATCTTTGAAGTCAAAATAGTTTTTATACAAGGGTTGTAAACTTTTTTTTGCTTCCGTGCTTATAGCGGTTTTGTCTTCTTTTAATACTACTTTTTTAGCATCACTCATGACCATTTTTGTTCCGCCATCATTTTTACCTGTAGTTGTTTTTCCACCTTCGCGATTCATCATACTTGGTTTTCCTGCTAATTGTGCTGCGGCATCTACGTTGAAAGTTCCATTAGCAACTATTTCTTCGCCAATTTCCAAGCCTTCTTCAATGATGTATTCATTTCCTACTAATGGGCCTAAAGTGACTTCTCTTAATTTGAAAGAAATGCCTTTTACAGATTCATTTTTTATGTAAACGATAGAGCGTTTCCCTGTCCACATTACAGCGGTCTTTGGTACACTAATAGTTGATTTTTTACTATCTACTTTTGTTTTTACCGTTCCGGACACAAACATTTCAGGTTTGAACTTTAGTCCTTTGTTTGGCACTTCAATTCTTGCTCTGGCAACTCTTGTTGTGGGGTTTATAAATGGGTCAATAAAAGAAATGGTTCCTGAAAAAGTTTCACCCGGAAAAGAGGCTATTGTATAGTTTACTGTATTTCCTTTTTTAATTAATCCCAAATCCGATTCGTATATTTCAAAAAGCACCCATACTTTGGATAAATCTGCGACTTCATATAAGGTTTGTCCTTTTTCAAGATAATCGCCTAATTCTACATTCTTTTTGATGATGTAGCCCGAAACATCGGCGTAAATTGGAAACTGGTCTTGTTTTTTTCCTGTTGAGATGATTTTGTTAATCGTAGCATCTGACACTTTCCAATTTTTTAATTTCATTTTTACAGATTCCAATAATTGCGGTTGAATGTCTTTAACACTATATGCCTCAAGTAATTCTTGTTGTGCACTTGCTAGTTCTGGTGAATAAACATACGCTACGACTTCTCCTTTTTTAACGTATTCGCCAACGAATGAAACAAGGATTCTTTCGATACGACCGGGAATATGTGAAGACTGACTGTAAAGTGTTTTTTCGTTTACTTCAATCTTGCCATTCATGGCAATTTCTTTAATGCCGTCCGTATTTCCGACTTTATAAGTGGAAATTCCTGCAATAATCATGGCTGATTCTGACATGCTGATGGCATCTGGGTCAGCGGCATCAGTATCGGACTCTAATGGTATCAAATCCATACCACATATTGGGCAATCTCCGGGTTCAGGTTGTCTAATTTGTGGATGCATGGAGCAGGTCCAAACCTCCGCTTTAGCACTAACTTCTGTTGTTTGTTCTTGTTTGTCTGAACCGATTCCGCTGAAGAACAAAGCGCCTAAAATAAACCCAATCACTAAAGTAATCAAAGCTACTATTTTTGTTTTTTTATCTATGTTCATGATTAAAATTGATTTGCTGTTAAATAATCCAATTCAGCTAATTTGATGTAAAAAGCACTTGTACTTGACAGCTGCATTTTTTGATATTTCAATAATTCTTGTTGCATCCGCAACACTTCTTCAAAATCTTTGTTTGAATTGCTGTAATAGGAAAACAGCAGGTTGAGACTTTTTGATAGCGTTGTAACTTGATCTTCATATAGTTTAAGTAAATCGCGTTCTTTCTCTAATTCAAAAACAAGTTTGTAATACGTCCCATTCAATTTGTTTTCACTGGCTTCTTTTTGAAAAGAATAGCTTTCTTGCATTAATTTAGCTTCGCTCACTGCTGCATTATATTTCTTTCTAAAAATGGGTAAGCTGACCGTTAACATTGGCATTATCATGTCTTTTCCTTCATTATTCATACCGCTTCCCATAAAAACGTATTCTACTCCAACACCAAAATTTGGTAGACCTTGTTTTCTGGCAATTTCAATTCCTACTTCTGAAGCTTGCTTTTTCAATTCCAACTCTTGCAGTAGCGGGTTGGTCGCTATGGATTCCTTGCGGTATCCAAGAGGTACTGCAACCACATTGAGTTCTTGCACCATTTCGATTTTTGCATCATACTTCCTGTTGAGTAGGCTGTTGAGCCATGATTTAAGAGCAGGTTCTTGTTTGTTTAAAATTTCCAAATTAGTTTGCGCTTCTTTAATCATGATATCTACTCGCAAAACATCCACTAATCCTGTAGTTCCATTTTGAAATTTTGCATTAGCAATATTCTTGTAGGATTCCAAAATCTTAATGTTTTCTTGCTCGATGTTTTTCATTTTATTTAGTTCGTATAAAGGGTAGTAAACTGTCGCGACTTGATAGAGCAACTGATTTTTCGAATTTAAAAAAGCTTGATATTTACTTTCAGCCAACAGGGTTGAAGCATTTTTCTGTGCTTTTAAGATGCCAAACCAAGGGAACATTTGTGACAATGTAAGTCGCATGTTTTCAGGAGACGCTGGTGAAACGAGGTACTCCATTGAAAAGCTTGGATCTGGTAAAGAGCTTACTTGTGGAATTCTTTGCATGGAAGCTTCAAACTCTTTATACGTTGCTTTTAACTCTGGATTATTTTCCGCAGCAATTACAAAATAATCGTTTATAGATTGCCCTTTAGCATTGAAAGCAAAAAACAAGATGGATATAACTAGTAGTTTACGCATTTCTTTTTTCTTTATTTTTTATTACCGTTTCTCTCCAATAGGCTTGTAAAACGGGAACCACAAACATAGTCATGATTTGAATTGTCATTCCGCCAAATATTGGTATTGCCATTGGTATCATAATATCAGAACCTTTACCTGTTGCCGTTAAAACGGGAAGTAGCGCAATAATAGTTGTGGCCGTAGTCATAATTGCAGGTCGCACCCGCATTTGGCCAGCTTCAATAACTGCACTACGTACTTCTGTAACCGTTTGTGGATTTTTCTCTTTGAATACTTGGTGAATATAAGAGCCCATAAGTACGCCATCATCTGTTGCAATTCCGAATAATGCAATAAATCCAACCCATACGGCGACACTTAAATTTATAGTATTCATTTGAAATAAATCCCGCATATTTACGTCTGCAACAGCAAAATTCATAAACCAATCTTGGCCGTAGAGCCACAGCATAATAAAACCACCTGCAAAAGCTACAAATACACCAGAAAAGTGAATAGAAGAAGCGATGATTGTTTTAAATTGGAAATACAGTAATAGGAAAATAATTACTAAACAAAGAGGAATTACAATGGAAAGTCTTGCCATTGCTCGAATTTGGTTTTCGTACGTTCCTGAAAACTTGTAATTGATTCCTTGTGGTACTATTAATTCACCTGAATCAATTTTAGCTTGTATTGCTTTTTGCGCATCATTCACAACGTCCACTTCTGCAAAATCGTCATTTTTATCAAAAAGCACGAAACCCACTAAAAAAGTGTCTTCACTTTTAATGGCTTGTGGACCTTTTTTGTATTCAAATTGCACTAATTGTCCTAAAGGAATTTGTGCTCCAGTAGGAGTAGCCACTAAAATTTTACCTAATGCTTCTGGACTGTCTCTTAATTCCCTTGGATAACGCACACGAATGCCATAACGTTCTCTGCCTTCTACTGTAGAAGAAATTTTCATACCGCCAATCGCTGTCTCAATCGTTTGTTGAATATCTTCTACATTTAGACCAAAACGCGCTATTTTTTCACGATCAATGTTCAAATGTAAATAGGGTTTTCCTACAATTCTATCTGCAAACACCGCTTCTTTTTTTACGGAAGGCACTTCTTTAAGAATGGATTCTAGTTCTAATCCAAAGTCTCCGATGGTTTTTAAATCGGGCCCAAATACTTTTATACCCATTGGAGCTCGCATTCCCGTTTGCAGCATTACTAAACGCGTTTCAATAGGTTGTAGCTTTGGAGCGGATGTAACACCTGGTATTTTAGTAGCTTTTACGATTTCATCCCAAATATCATCGGGTGATTTAATGATGTCACGCCAATTTCGATAGAATGTACCGTCGTCATCTGGAATCAGATTTTTACCGGTAATCGCTTGTTTTAGAGCTTCATCATGCGTCAAACTATCCCCAGATTTAGTAATAAAACGATTATCATCATCTGTTTTAAATCGCATTCGACGCCCATTATCATCCAAAATATATTCGGGCTTGTAATTAATCATATTCTCATACATAGAAATAGGAGCGGGGTCTAATGCACTTTCTACACGACCTAATTTTCCAACAACCATTGCTACTTCGGGAATGTTACTTACAATCATATCAAGTTGGCCTACCACTTTTCTGTTTTGTTCAATACCTGCATGCGGCATTGAGGTGGGCATTAATAAATAACTTCCTTCATTTAGCGTTGGCATAAATTCAGAACCTATTCCTGGAAAAGTGTGTGCTGGTGCCGACCAAGCTTTAGTATTTCTAATGTCCCACCCCAATTTATCGAAACCTTTTGCCACCACACCAAATGTGCTATCAAAACCAATCCATATTACAATACCAAACAGTATTGTAACTATTGGTAATATCATGAATTTTCCTTTATTTTCAAGACACCATCTCAATACATTTTCATAATATCTAACAATTATTAAAAGTGCGGACAGAATAAGTCCTATAAGGATAATAACAAATAAATAATTTCCTATCACGCTTATTTGAGGTCCCAAAGGCATCCACTCTTGTGTTAGAAAAAAGGAAACGATGAAAAGAACGAGTATTAAATTAAAATATTTAGTGTACGCGTGGTATTTTTGAGGTATTTTATGATTGAAGAGGTCATAAATACCCATTAAAGTTAAGGCAACTGGAAGCCAAATCTCAAAGTAAATACTTAACAATATTCCTGCGGAAATAAACACATATCCCCAAAAGCGTTTTACTCTTTTTTTATCGTAGTTGATGCCAAAAATATAGTTTGCTAAAGTTGGAAGTACTATTAAACCTAATACAAAAGCACCCAACAAAGCAAAAGTTTTGGTAAAAGCCAAAGGTCTAAACAACTTTCCTTCGGCAGATTCCATCATAAAAATAGGAATAAAACTAACAATTGTAGTTGCTAAAGCGGTCGTAATTGCCGAAACAACTTCGGTAGTCGCTTCATAGATTACCTGCATTAATTTTGCTCCTTTTGCCCCTTGATTCTCTGGCATTTCAAGATGTCGAATAATATTTTCGACAAAGATAACTCCCACGTCGACCATTACACCAATAGCGATGGCAATCCCTGATAAAGCGACGACATTTGCGTCTACGCCCGCATAGCGCATTACGATGAACGTTAGCAGAACACCAACTGGTAACAAACTTGAAATGATTAGTGACGCTCTTAAATTTAGAACTAAAATTAAAACAACAATGATGCTGATTAAAACTTCATGAGAAAGCGCAGTTTCTAACGTACCTATTGTTTCCTGAATTAATTCGGTACGGTCGTAAAAGGGCACAATTGTTAATTGACTTACAACACCGTTCGCTAATGTTTTTTTAGGTAATCCCGATGCTATTTCGTTAATCTTTGTTTTTACGCCATTAATTACTTCTAATGGATTAGAGCCGTATCGGGCAATTACTACTCCACCCACAGCTTCAGCACCACCTTTATCTAATAGACCTCTTCTTGTTTCTGGGCCCAATGCAACTACACCAATGTCTTTTACACGAATGGGAACATTATCTTTTACAGCAACAACTGCCAATTCAATATCTTCCACTTTTTTAACATACCCTAAACCTCTAACTAAATATTCGGCTTTGTTGATTTCAATTGTCTTTGCACCAACATCTTTGTTTGATTTTTGCACAGCGGTCATTACTTGCATCAAACTTATGTTATACGCTTTCAATGCATCGGGATTGACATCTACTTGATATTCTTTAACAAAACCACCAATGGATGCCACTTCAGAAACGCCTTTCACAGCATTCAATCCGTACTTTATGTAGAAATCTTGCGCCGTTCTAATTTCTTGCAAATCCCAACCACCAGTTGGATTCCCATCTTTATCTCGACCTTCAACGGTGTACCAATACACTTGTCCTAAAGCGGTTGCATCAGGACCTAACGACGGCTTCACATTTTCAGGTAACAGACTATTAGGTAAAGAGTTTAATTTTTCAAGAATTCTAGAACGCGACCAGTAAAATTCGATATCGTCGTCGAATATGATGTAAATGCTTGAGAAACCAAAAATAGAATTACTTCGAACCGACTTTACACCAGGGATTCCTAATAAATAGGTAGTCAAAGGATAGGAGATTTGGTCTTCTATGTCTTGGGGAGACCGACCTGGCCATTGGGTAAAAACAATTTGTTGATTCTCACCAATATCAGGAATAGCGTCAACCGCAACTGGATCAGATGGAATAAATGGAATGTTCCAGTTAAAAGGAGCCGTGGCAATACCCCATACAATCACAACTGCAAGAAATAGCACAGTTATTAACCTGTTTTCTAGAAAATACTTTATTATTTTATTTAACATTTGAATGCGACATTTATAACCAATGAAAAAGGTGTCGGTTCAGAAACAACTATTTTTTGCAAATCATTTTTCAAATATTCCTCCAACGATTTTGTCCATCGGAGATATAGGTTAATTATTATTAAAAAAGCTTTTTTATTCCCTGTCATACTGACAACATCCCGGAAGATTGTCGTAATCTTTTGCTTTTGCTTTAAAAAGTTTAGAGTCGTTTCCGGCTTTTGCAATGCGTTTCAGTATGTCCTCTTTATTGGTTTTAGTTTCATCATAAGTTAAGGTGGCCACTTTTGTTTCTTTGTTCCAAACTACTTTTGCAAAATCTGCCTCGTTTACTGCTTTTTCAATTGTTTTTTTGCACATTCCACAGTTACCAAAAATTTTTACCTCTTCTGTTTTTGTGTTTTTAATTTGTGCATTCATTGTAGTTGATAACAATACAACAATTGCGACCATTATTTTAAATAGTGATTTTTTCATTTTATATATTTCTTACTGGTTAAACAATTTACTTTTTCAAATTAAAAAATGTATAATATAAATTCAGATAAACACCATTTGGAGCAGAGCGAACCATAGAACTTAATAACTCTCTTCGATATGCCAAATCTAAACGAGCCTGACTGTTAAAAATAAATTGAACAACGGGAACTACATCCAGATACGATATTCCATTTTCATTTATAGTTTGACCTACAAATTCAACCATTAAATTAATATTAGTTTGTTTTAAACTCGTGTATTTTTTAGGATACATCAGTTTTCCAAATGATAAGGTATAGTTGGTTGCATTGTTGCCAAAATTATCTGCAAACGTATTGTTTGGCTTGTTGTCAAAGGCTTTTTCAAAGCTAACGGTAGAACTAATGGCCAACTTTTTAATCAATTTAGTCGCTACAATTCCAGTTTCAAAACCTGAATTTTGTCCCATAATTTCAATTTGCTCCTGATTGATATCCCCATTATTAAAGCTATATCTTCCAAAAGCAGCCAATCGAAAATGACTGTTTAGATCATCTTCAGAATAGAAACGATATTTGGCTAAAACCCCCCCACCTTCAGCAACTAAATTATTATTTCTGTTACTTACAAAAGCGGAAGCTCTAACCATTAAATTTTTATTTATTCCATAAGTTGCTTCAGGCATAATACTATAGTTGTAGCCTGATGTCATTTCTCTATCAAAAGCAGATTGCAATATATTTACTGCTAAGGAATTGGCAGGCACATTACTAGCTGGATCGGTTAATAAAAATAATTCCTGACTCGAAACTTTTTGAAAAATAAATACAACAAATATTAGCAGGAACTTTTTCATTAATTTACTATTTTAATATGAAAATCATTTTCATTATTGCTGTTGTAGGTGATGGTATTTTTATAAGATTTTGATAGTTTTTTAAACTCTTTATCAGTTACATATCCTTTATCCAAAACCTGTATTTGAACTTCCTTATTATTGCTTTCTTTACCATCTAAAACTATAAAAGAGTTTTTCTTTAAAGTTTCAGCATCAACGGTGACAATTAATGAACCTATGAAGAAACCTGCTTTTTCTACTTTTTCTTTAAATATCGAAGGCGATAGTGAATTATTATCAGCTAACGAAACCGTAAAAGTGTTAGAATTCAAATCGATTTCAACATTATTCACCTCTGGCATTGATTTTAATTGCTTGTTAATTGCGTTAGAGCACATTGAGCACGTTAATCCAGTTGCTATAATCTCTGCTTTTGAAATTTGTGCATTACTTACCGTTGAAAACAGTACCATTAAAACTATTAAAACGCTGTATTTTATATTTACTCTTTTCATTTTATTTATTTATTTATTTATTTATTAAATTTATTATTTCTTGATCTGTTGGGTTTTTCATTATTAATATTCCGTTGCTATCAAATAGGAATTTTGAAGGCAACTCCTCTACTCCAAAAATTACCGCCGCATTAGCATCAAAACCTTTTGGGTCAATTAATTGCAAGAAATTTATCTTGTCTTTTTCAATTGCTTTACCCCATTTAGTAGCGTCGGTATCAATTGAAATTCCAATAATTTCTATTTTACTGGAATCTAAATCTTTATGCATTTGTACTAGCTTTTTATTTCCTACTCTACATGGTCCGCACCAGGAAGCCCAAAAATCTATTAGTACATACTTCTCTTTAAATTTGTTTATGTTAACTTTTACCTCTTGACTGTTTTGCAATTCAATTGATGGAATTGTGTCTCCAATTTTTATTTGTGCAAATGAAGTAACACTAAAAGTTACTACTAAAAAGACGATTAGTTTTGTCCTGATATCCATGATAATTATCTGTTTTTATGAAAAAAACAAAGTCCAAATTTTATATTTGGACTTTGCTCCATTTATTTAATTGTCTCTACCGTTTTACCGCAAGTCATCATCATCGAACCGTAATATGGATTTTTAATTTCATTTTCTTTACTTAACCAATTTGCACCTTTACCATTATTTGCCATTGGACAAAACTGGTAATAAACTGCTGTTTCGTTCTTTGAAATTTTAATCAAATCATACATATTTTTTGATAAACTGATAAACTGATTTCTTTGTTTTACGATGTCTTTTGTATCAGCCATATTTTTTGCATCTGCTTTTAAGTCTGTCAAAACTTTCATCCAAACCATGTGCACGTCCATTTCTAATTTATCCATTTTAACAGCATCAATTGCTGAAGCCAAAGCCTTTGATTTTGTCGAAGCATTTACAGCATTGGTTGCTACTAAAGCGTTTTTTACTTCAAAATAACTATCGAACACGATTTGTAATTCGTTATTTTTTTGTTTTACTGCTTGCGAATTATCACTTTTCATTTCATGATTTCCCATTGTCATTTCATGAGTCCCCATTTTCATTTCAGTGGTTACAGCAACTTTTGCTTCACGATTGTATTGACAACAGCCGTGTAAATTTGCATACACATCATCAGGAGCTAGAAATTTGTCGCTATCGTATCCAGCAAGTGCAATACGTTTCAATATTTCATCCTGATTTGTTTTTTTAGCATCGTAACTAAGCGTTGCCATTTTAGTGTCTTTGTTCCAATCTACGGCGGCTACATTTTTTATATTAGCTGCTTTTTCGATCGTTGATTTGCACATACCACAGTTCCCGTAAATTTTTACAGTCTCTGTTTTTATATTTTTTATTTGTGCATTACCGAATGAGAATGTTAGCAACATAGTAATTGCTAACAATATTTTTGATATTGAATTTTTCATTTTACAAGGATTTGTTTTAAAAGAGGGTGTTCTTTTAAATTTGTTTTTAAAATATTTTTTTGATAAATAGCAACGAAAATAATTAATAGAATTATCCAAAGAAATCTATGTAATTACTGTTGTAGATAAAATAGCAAATGCTACAGAAAAGCCACAATAATGGCTGTAAAAAATTGAATTTAGCTTATTTTAGGAATAAGCCATAATGAACTAAAACCAGAAGAAATAAAGGTAATAGTGGTGTAAAAATTTTGTTTCTCGTTTAAGAAATCAAAATGAGTATAAGTGAAATCAAATTCGTTAAACACAGCAAGGTTAACATTTACTGAAGTAGTGGTACAATTAGCATGTCCACATTTACCGTTGCAATTATCGCTTGGATTTGTAGCATGGCTTTCTTCAGAACATTCTTTATGCTCTTGTTTTGCAGTTGTTTCTTTTTTACAACATTCTTTTTCTGACTGAGTTCCACATGCATAAGACAAACTTGGCAATAAGAGTAAGCCAAGAGTTAGAATTATGAGATATAAGTGGAACTTTTTAATCATAATGCAAAGGTAAGCAGTAATATTTTTAATAGGATTATTTTTAACGTTTTGTTATAAAAAAAATCATTACACAATTATGCAACTTTCTTTAGTTTAGCAATATTTTCATCATTATTTCTTTCGCTCCAAAGGATGTAATCAGCATTTTTAGATTTAAAAGCATTTATAATATCACTTTTAATTGGTTTTTCTGAATCGTTTAAAAATGCAACAGCAGAAACATTTTTTTTACTAATTTTTTCTCGTATAGGTTTTATGTCATCCCAACTAAATAAAAAACTCGTTAAGGATTGTTTATTAATTGTATTAAAAGATTTCAGAACTACTTCACTTTTTTTTCCCGCGATTTGAAAATCAAACATAAATTCAAGACCAGTAGAGCCCTTGGAAATAAAGTCTGGCGTGTAAATAATATCTTGCTCGTCAAGATAAATTCTAACATCTTCTTTAAATATTGAAGAAACAGTAGTTTTCGATAAAACATATAAATCGTTTAGCTCTAATATTGCAGATAAAAAATTATGCTTTTTTTGTGGAAAATTTGTTTCGCTAGTTGTTGTAGTTAATTCATTATTTGCTAATTGGATTCCATAATTTAAAAGAATTCTTTCCGCAATAACTCTTCTTTCTCCCATTCGACTTATGGATGCACCAACTAATTCAAGATTATTTAAAGTTTCTCCATTGTCAGAAAGTACAATATTATCGCCTTTTTTTTGTGCATAAATTTCTACTACGTCGTTATACAAACCGATAAAAGGTGTTTGTATTGCAACCCATTCTGTAGATTCATCCGTAATGATTACAGTTTTGCTTTTTAGCCAACCATAATATTCATTAATTAGATCATTTGCCCAAATCATAATATTGCTATTTGAATATTTAGCAAAGATGCTATATTAATCTCTTTAGCAAATGCCCTTAAAGCTTGACCAAAATCCTCCATATTATCAATATTATTTATTGGAAAATTAAATTCTGAAAATGGAACTGCCCAAGCAAGGTCTTTATAGCCTTCGACATAAATACGGACATGAGATTCATTTTGAAAATAATGTCCCAAATATGGTTTAACAAATTCAGGAACATAATCATTCAATGTTTCTGGATTCTTATGACCTCCTTTATAATCAATCCTAATTAATCCTTCTTTCGTGTTATTTTCTTGGTTATGAAATGTAATCTTAAATGATATTTTTCTATTCGATGTTATTTCAAATAAAAATTCATATTCTGGTTCATCGTGATTTATTAATTTAAAACGACTTTTTTCTTCAGAAAGGTTAATATTTGTAGTTCCGCCACCAACGATAGTTTTTGGCATTTTCATTAATTTTTCTGCTAGTTCGTTTGAAAACATTTTAATATTTTTTCGATAAAAATTAAACAATTATTTTTTTTACGTAAATTATAAAATTAGGAGATCAAAGTGTTAATTCTCCATTTCTTTTCATAGATAACATTAGCTTATCTTCGGTAAAAAAAATCAAATATAAACTTATTTCCCAAATCATTAAGTAAACACTTAATATTTTTCCTTCATTTTGTATTAAAAATAAACCATTGTAAAACTCCTTCAAGCTTCGCAATGATTTTTTATTTATAAAAAAAAAAATATCTATTTCATTTTTTGTCTTTAACCGGTTTCTCGGTTGGTTCGTTTTTGTTTTGCAACAAGTAATTAGCCAATAGTTTTTCGATCAGTTCATCTTTAGTTAAGTGATGGAAAACAGTTTTAATTTTTGTTTTCAATTCCGCGTCCACTTCATGGTTGGGTTTGGTTTTGAATATTTGTTTGGCCCATAAAAGGGTATTGTTCTCTTCGATACTTAGTGAACTTGGTTTTTTGAATTCGGTGAATTTAATTCCCAATTCTTTTTCAAAATCGGTAATTTCACCCACTTCCTCCGGTTGCAATACTGTTAAGGAAAGTCCCTTTGCTCCTGCTCTTGCTGTTCTTCCGCTACGGTGAACATAAGCTTCATAAGCATCTGGTAAATGGTAATTAACGACATAAGAAATTTCCTTTACGTCAATTCCTCTTGCTGCAAGATCTGTAGCGACTAATATATTGATATGACCTTCACGGAATTGCTCCATGATACGATCTCTAATTCCTTGTGATAAACTACCGTGTAAGGCTCCTGACGAAAAACGATTTATGGCTAAGTTCTTAGCTAGTTTATTGACTGCAGCTTTAGTTTTACAGAAAATAATGCCACGTTCTCCTTCTTTTGAATTTAAAAAATGCATTAAAACATCTAGTTTTTCAATGGGATCGACAACTATATATTGATGATCGATTCCTTGATTTCCCACTGTTTCCATGTTAGCACTGACTTGTGCTACATTTTTATTGAGGTAATTTTGAATCAATTGTTTTATTGCTCCGGGCATTGTTGCTGAGAACAAAAAGGTTTTATGTTCTTCTGGCAATTCAGCAACGATTTCATCTAATCCTTCTTTTAAAATCGTTACCATTTCATCGGCTTCATCTAGCACCAGAAATTTAGTTTCTTTCAAATTAATGGCTTTGCGCTGAATCAAATCAATTAAGCGTCCTGGAGTTGCTACAACAATGTGCGTAGGTAAAGCTAGGCGTTCTATTTGTGGTTTTATAGGAATTCCTCCACAAGTTACTGCAATTGAAACTTCTGGTAAAAAAGCCGCAAATGATTCTAAATTTTTAAATATTTGTTGGCCCAGTTCTCTTGTTGGCGCTAAAATTACGGCTTGCACAGCTGTAGAATTAGCATCTATTAATTGTAAAATAGGTAATCCAAAAGCAGCTGTTTTTCCGGTACCAGTCTTAGCAAGCCCAACAAAATCAGTTGTGTTTGCTAACAATAACGGAATGGTTTTTTGCTGAATTTCTGTTGGAGTAACAATATTCAAATCAGAAAGTGCATTCAAAATAGGTTTAGAAATTCCTAAATCAGCGAATTGTTTTGACATGGGTATTGGATTTTGTATTTAAAAAGATAGTTATTCGATTACCGTGATCCCTAGCCCCGATTGCAGCGAAAATCCTTTTTTTCTCGCCCTTGCGAGAATAAAAAGATTGCAGTGTAAAGCGGGAAATAGCTCCTAATGAAATTAATCTTCATCAGGTTCGTTCATGATTTTCTCGCGGTATTTTTTACCTGTTAACAAGATTAATTTCAATTTATAATCATCAACAAGCCATTCGCGATAGTTTTTGCTACACTGACTCAAACATTTAGAATAGCGCTTTATACGGCAATCAATATCGTCTTCTAACAATTTGCCTAGAACCTTAGCTTCCTGTAATGTTTGTGAATTGTCAACACACATTGCAGCATGTTGATCAAGTGATTTGTCTAAGACCTCTTTAGAGCGTAGGTTTTGTTTGATAATCAATTTATGCTCTTCATCTACATCAAAAGTTACTACAGCTGTTTTACTGAATTTTTCACGCAATTCAGAAGGCATACTGTATTTAAAATACAATTCAATCTCCGTATCATCACGTAAATTTTCTAAATAAAATTCAGGAGATTTAAATATGTGTTGCCAGTTTACAGGCTCGCTCCATAAACCAAATCGTGCTGCATTATTGCCTAAATCGATCACATTAAAACTATCTTTATTAGGCAGTTTTCGGGATCCACGACCTATCATTTGGTAATACAATGTCAATGATTTTGTAGCTCTGTTCAAGATAATAGTTTCTACTGTAGGTTCATCAAAACCAGTGGTAAGAATTCCAACAGATGTTAAAATAGCATCTGGAGTGTGCTTGAACCAATGTAAAATTTCTTTACGTTCCTCAGTGCTACTCGTGTTGTCAAGATGTCGAATTTCATAACCGGCTTCTCTAAATGTTTCATAAACATATAAAGAGGTATTGATTCCGTTGTTAAAAATCAATGTTTTTTTACCAATAGATTTTTCAGTGTAAGCATGCAATAATTTCTCTTGCATTGCCATATTGGTGTATAAATCATCAGATGATTTTACTGTATAATCTCCATTTATCCCAACTTTTAATGATGTCAATCCTACATCATAACTATAGGTTATGGCTTTCGCCAAAAATCCTTTATCTATCAATGAACTAATGGTATCCCCTACAATTAATTCATCGTAACTTTCATGCATTGGCAGCTTTATATTGGAGCTCAAAGGTGTTGCAGTGACTCCTAATATAAAGGCATTTTTAAAAGAGCTTAATAGTTTTCTAAAGGAGTTGTAATGCGCCTCATCAATAATGACTAAACCAATGTTATCCAAATGCAATTTTTCATCATTGATTCGGTTTTTTAAAGTTTCCACCATTGCAACAAAACAAGAATAATCATTTTGATCTGGCAGTTCTTTTACTTTACTGTTGATGATTTTATTTTTTACATCAAAACCCTTCAACATCTTTGAAGTTTGTTTACAAAGTTCGATTCGGTGTGTTAAAACCACCACTTTTTTATCGTGTTTGGATAAATAACGGCGAACGATTTCAGAGAAAACGACTGTTTTCCCTCCACCGGTAGGCAATTGATATAATAAATGATGTTGACGAGGTCCATTATCGATTCGCTCAAAAATGGCATCTATATCTCCTTTTTGGTAGGCATAAAGTTCTTTTTTGTCTTCGATTTCAATTTCTAAGGTGTTTTGCGACATTTCTTGCTATTGGATTTTTGCAAAAATACGCCTAAAAAACAGTTTATCTATTACTTTTAATTAAAAATATGAGGGAATATTTAAATAATATTGATCTATGTATCAAATATTCAATGGTGCTTACCATTAATTTTTTTGTTTTAAAAATAAAATTTTACGTTACTACATTTGCGAAATTTAAAAATATCCGACATCAATCTAGTATTCAAATCGCTCGATAACCGCATTAAATTCAGGTTCGTTAAACCATTTTTGAGAAATAGATTGATTTTGAATTGCAATTATCCTAGCTTTGAAATCCGTGAGTATTCCATTTGCTATTAAATATACTACTGCTTGCTCAAAAGAATTGAACATACTTTTGTAGAATAATTCGTGTTTTATCACATTTTCAGCTGAAAATGTTTGAGCAATTTCAATATTGTATAACATAACATCGGCAATTAGAAAAGGATCCACTCCAAGAATTATAAAATACTTAATGTATTTCTGAGCAACTGAACGTCTCATTTTTGGTTTGCTCCTTCGCCCTGACTTTTTAAGGGGATAATATTCCTGTGAAATTTTGAGTTTACATTCTTGCAAAAGTGTTTCTTCTTTTGGATTAAAAACAAAATTGTAATAGACTTTTACTGGACTAAATTTCTCGTATAATTCTATTATTTGCTGTTCAAGTTGTTCTTTATTTAATTCAGATATATATTTTTTTAAATCGCGCTTGCTCATTATCAAAGTTTAAGAATACAAAAGTAAATTACTTTAACAATCAATGCACTTAAAATCAATGTTAATCCTTATTTTTGCTGACTTAAACTAAATTTAATCTAAATGCTCAAGATATTTAAAATTACCGCAATTGTAGAGGGAATTTCTGCTTTATTATTATTTTTCTTTGCAATGCCAATGAAATATATTTTTAACGATCCTTATTATGTGAAGCATATTGGTATGGCGCATGGAGTTTTATTTACATTATATATTGTTTTAGCAACCATTCTTTACTTTAAAGAAAAGTGGGATTTTAAAAAATATTTTATTATTTGCATCGCATCAATTCCTCCTTTTGGTACTTTTTATATAGAAAGAAAATACCTAAAGAATGTATAGTTATGTAGAGAAATTATTTCATTTGCTTTATCCTTTATTAAGGAAGTTAGGAATGGGAAGCAGTCTTGCTTCGTATTTAAGTTTGATGTTAAATATCATATTGCTGTGTTTTCTAGCATACGGAATTTATGTTGTATTTAGACTTATTTTAGTTACCATTCTAGTCTTAATAGCTCAAAAAACTAAAACTAATTTTGATGATTTATTAGTAAGCAATAAGACGGCAAAATATATTGCGCATCTGATCCCATTTTTATTTATTTATAAATCGGTTCCCATAATTCTGGATCGATACGTATACTGGGAAGGTCTTTTTGGAAAATTTGTTGGTATTTATATTGTGGTGCTCATTTTATGGATAGTGCGAACTATTTTTAATGCATTACGCGATTATTTAAAGCTGATGCCGCGCTACAGTGATAAACCTATTGATAGTTTTATCCAAGTAATCATGATTGTTTTATGGGCTTTTGGGATTGCTGTCATTATTTCCAAATTATTTGAAATTAATCAAAAAGAACTATTAACTATTTTAGGAGCGGTTTCAGCAGTTATAATTTTGATATTTAGAGACACAATCTTAGGATTTGTATCTAGTGTTCAAGTTTCTATAAATGATATGGTTCGTATAGGCGATTGGATTACAATGGATCGTTTTGGTGCTGATGGAGATGTTATTGAAATTAATCTTGCTACGGTGAAAGTTCGAAATTTTGATAACACCACAACCACAATTCCTACGTATAGTTTAAGTTCTGATTCATTCCAGAATTGGCGCGGAATGTTAAACTCTAATGGACGTCGTATCAAAAGACACATTCTTATCAAAACAAGTACGATCAGATTTTTGGATGATACGGAGTTAGATAACTTAAAAAAAATACATTTAATAACCAACTATATTGAAAGCAGAAAACTAGAAATTAATAATTTTAATGGCTCTCATAATATTGATAAGTCCATACCTGTGAATGGTAGAAACATGACTAATTTAGGTTTATTTAGAAAATATATTACTGAATATTTACATCAGCATCCTGCGCTAAATCAAGATATGCTTATGATTTGTCGTCAGTTACAGTCCACCTCTCACGGCGTTCCCCTTGAAGTTTATGCATTCTCAAGTGATAAGCGATTTGAAAATTATGAATATATCATGTCGGATATATTTGATCATATCATAGCCGCAGTTAGTTATTTTCATTTAGAAATTTTCGAAATAGCGACAGAAAACCACCAAAGTATATAATTATTAAGTAATGTTTTTTGTCATATTTCTAAAAGTTCAATTGACTGATAAATCGTCGCTATAAAATCAAATATTTTTGAGACCTGATCTATATATTAACAATCTATAAATGATATCGATAATCAAAATATGGTTATAACGACACTGCAAATAGGGTTTTATAAATAAGTCGGAATCTAAATTATATTTTAGTTCCGACTTATTTTTAACCGCTATATGAAAAATGACATTGGATTAAGTAACCATCAATAAATTTTATTTTGTTGCAAAGCCTTCTACAGCGATTCGTTATTGCTATAAATTTGAACTAATTTTTTAGTACCTTCTTGATCGTTTCTCCTTCTTGTGATTTTATTTTAAATAAATATACACCTGATTGTAAATTAAATATGTCAATTAAATTGTTCTCTTCGTTTATTTTTTTACTTAGTAGTAATCTACCATTCAAATCGTAAATCATTACTGAAACATCGGTTAAGTCGTTAATAATTACAGTCACTAATCCATCAGTTGGAACTGGATATAAAATAATATTATTATTACTATTAAAACTACTAATACTTAATGTAGCACAGCTCATCCCAGTAGTAATAGGCGATCCTGATAAAAAATTGCTAGTAGTGTTTGTTAATGTGAAACCATTTAAATTTCCATTGTTTCCATTTGCAGTAGCATCTGTCACAGTAGAAATAGCGGTATTGATGCCTGAATTCATTCCTTGATTGAATTTATAGTACGCTACTAAGCCTGTTTCTGTGCCTTGTAATTCACAATTTATATTTGCCGTTATTTGAGATTCTGTTCTGGCTAGATTCCAAAAACGAACCTCATCGATGTTTCCTTCATAATGACGTCCTATTGTTTGTAGATTTTCGCCAATAGATACCTTATCACTTGAATTTACTATATTTCCTGTTCCAGCTAATCTGTTGTCTTCCAAACCATCAATATAAATTATAGCATAATTTCCGTTATAAGTAACCGCGATATGTTTCCACGTACCATCTGTGACTACGGAGTTTGACGTGACATTGCCAAAAGAACCAGTTCCCGCAAAATTAATTTTTCCTTCAGCCGTTAATGTAACGCTCCAAGTAGCATCTCCTTTTGTAATTAAAGCATCCCATTGTTGAGGGATCGCATTAGAGTTCATCCAAAACTCGACCGTCATTTGATTAGTAAAATCAAAATGAGCTTCATTAGGTATTTCTACATAATCATTTATTCCGTCAAAGTTTAAATGGGTTGCAACTATATTTTCTACTACAACAACTTTTGTTCTTTCGCTTTCACAACCATTGATAGTTTGGGAAATATAATAGTTTCCAGAAGTTAGAGCAGTTGAATTATTTAACACGGTTCCTCCATTTGCAGATGCATACCATTTTAGTGCAATTCCAGTAGCTTGAAGATTAGCAACGGTGCTACTTCCTGAAAAAATTTGATTGGAAGCTGTTGGTGCTGCTGGAATGGCGTTTACTGTTACAATAATAGTTTTTCGCAAACTTTCACAACCACCTACCGTTTGGGAAACATAATAATTTCCAGAAGTTAAATTTGTTGAAGTTGTTAAAGCAGTTCCACCAGTAGCAATATTATACCACTTTAAATTAATTCCAGTTGCTTGTAAATTAGCCATTGTTGCACTTCCACAAAATATTTGATTAGTAACTGTTGGTGTTTCGGGAATCGCATTGACTGTTACCGCAACCATTGTTCGATCACTTTCGCAACCATTAACGGTTTGAGAAACATAATACCTTCCTGTTGCTAATGCTGTGTATGCATCTAATGGAGTTCCATTAGTTGCCACATCATACCATTTTAAATTAGTTCCTGAGGCAAATAAATTAGAAACTTTTGTACTGCCACAAAATGTTTGAGCAGTTGCCGTTTGTGCTTTTGAACCTCCCCCATTAACTGTTTTTGTATGCGTTGCCGTACATTCCAGTACATCTGCATAATTCAAGGTATATGTTCCGTCATTTAATCCCGTTCTGTTGAGTCTTGTAGCACCATCCGTCCAAGCAACATCTAGTATATTGTAAGTAATACTAGAGGAGCCACCCGATATATCGATTTTTTTAGAATGGATTTCAGTTCCTGCCTCATTTTTAAAGATTAATTGTAAATCTCTATGACGCTCAATGTTAGAATTGTTACGCCTAAAAATTTTGATATAATCCAAGTTATAAGCAGCCCCTAAATCTACTTCTACCCATTCATCATCTCCTTGAGATGCGCTATGATAAATAGTATTTGGATCTCCGTCTGTCATATTAGATAGTTGGTAAGTAAGTTCATTAGGTGAATAATGTGCTCCTGATGCTGTTACCGTTTTACCTTGTGCAATTTCAGTAGCTGTAAAAATTTCAAATGCTTGCAATTCTGCGAGGTGTAACGAACCATCTTGTGCTGCGGTTAAATTTTGTTTGATTCTAATATAGCGTACACCCGACAAACCACCTGAAATATCAACCGCCGAGATAGAAGACTTGCATGTTTGAGTTTGACCTACCGTTGAAGTGATAATTGGCATTGTATTAACAATAACTGATACAGGTTTTCTAATACTTTCACAAGAGTTTATTGTTTGAGTAACATAATAGGTTTTTGTTGTTAATGGCGTAGTACTCGATAAGGCCATTCCATCAGTTAAATTCGAATACCATTTGATTGCAGTTCCAGTGGCTACTAAATTAGCTACGGTTGAACCACTACAAAGCGTTTGTACAGAAGAAGTTTGTGCATTTGCTGTATTAACTGTGACTTCTACAGCCTTTCTCGTGCTTTCACACCCATTTACCGTTTGAGAAACATAATAGGTCTTTGTTGTTAAACCAGTAACTGCCGTCAAGTGGGTTCCTCCTGTTGCTACATCATACCATTTTAAATTAGTTCCTGAAGCAGTTAAATTTTCAACAGTTGCGCTTCCGCAGAAAGTTTGATTAGATGCTGCGGTTGCTGATGGAGTTGCTATCACGTTTACTGTAGTAGTCCCCGAAGTACTACAAGTTGCACTTGTAGACGCTTTTACGGTATAGATATTGTTTCCAGCAGTTGTAGCTTTTACATACACAGTTGAGGCATGAGTGCCTAATGTATAAGCTGTCGTTGCTGCTGCATTTGTATATAAGTGAGTCGCTGGAGACCACCTTACCGCAGCTTTTCCAGAAATAGTCACTTCATCAATAACCCACCAAATACCATTACTAGCATTGTATTGAAATCTAATTTTTACATGGGGCTGGTTTATGGCTGAACTTGGTAAATTTACGTTATTAGTTGTGAATGTTTGGATGTGCTTATCAAATTTAATTATTGTCGTCCAATCAACGCCATTGTTTACTGAAAACTGAACTCTAGCTTCAGAATATTTAAGATATGGTTGTGCATATTGATGAGTTAAAGAAAGGTTTACACTCGATAAACCTAATGTGCTAAATTCAGTAGATATTAAGGCAACATCTGTTGAAGAGTCAGTTCCTTGTGAAGAGCTATGGGCCATATATATTTTAGTAGCACTAGGTGAATAGAAAAAAATATTTGCACCAAAATTGTATCCGTTGGGACGTAACGTCCAAGCAGCATTAGCTGGCGTTCCTCCCGTCGAATTATTTATAGCAGTCCAAGAATTATTTGCTTCATTAAAATTATCGTGAAAAACAATAAAATCAGAAGTGTTTAAAGTAGCTGTTAAAGGAATAATGTCATTTGCACAGACTTGAGAAGTTACAGAACTTAAAGTAATTATTGGATTGGGATTTATAGTAACAGTAACCATTTTTCGAACACTTTCACAACCATTAACGGTTTGAGAAACAAAGTAATTTCCAGAAGTTAAAATTGTGGGAGTCGCTAAAACCGTTCCGCCAGATATAGCCGTATACCACTTAATTGCAGTTCCACTTGCAGCTAAATCAGCTACAGTTGTACCGATACACAATGTTTGAGCTAATGCCACTGGTGTAGGTGTCTTAATAACTGTTACCGCTACAGCAGTTCTTTCACTTTCACATGCATTTACCGTTTGAGAAACATAATAGGTTCGTGTTGTTAATTCATTAGAAATTGCTAAAGCAGTGCCACCAGTTGAAGAATTATACCACTTTAAATTAGCTCCTAGAGCAATTAAGTTTTCAATTGTTTTAGTTCCACAAAATGTTTGATTATTAGCTATTGGTGCAATAGGAGGAAGGTTCACATTCATAGTTACAGATGCTGTAGTTGGAGTACAACCTAGATTTGTAAAAACACGTGCATTATATGTTTTATTGCCAGAAGTAGTAGGTTTGGCATATATTTGAGAAGTATAAGTGTTTGCCATATAGGGAATTGTTGCAGCAGCATCCTTGTATAGATCTGTTGTTGGTGACCATGCAACCTGCGCTTTAGCAGTAAGTTTTATATTATCTACAATCCAAAAACATTTATTTTCCACAATAAAATGTAACTTTATTTTAACATTGGACTGATTGAGCGCTTCAGTAGGTAAACTAATAGTAAGTTCTTTAAGTGTGTTAATGGACTCAAAGATAAAAGATTTATTTAGAGTTTGCATCACTGTCCAACTGTTGCCGTTGTCAATAGAATATGATACGTAACCTGTTTCATTATCGAGATGATGCCAGAACGACAATGATGCCTCACCCAGACCCGTAGTGCTAAAACTTGGAGATATCAGTGCACTATCTGTCAACAACTGTATGACACCTCTTACAATATACATTTGCGAATTATCATTAGAATAGACTGTTTTATTAAAAGCAGTAGTATACGATTGAGGACTAGCTCCTAATTGCCACGTTCTATCTAGATAATTAGTTCCAATAGAATTGTTAATTACAGTCCAATTATTAGTTGGATTATTGAAATTTTCATCTAATAACACAGAAGTTTTAGGCTTTAATAGTATGATATCATTGGTACAAACAGGCGATGATATGGGTTCCATACTAATTGCAGGAGGAGGACTTGCAACCGTAACACTTACCGCCACCCTACTTAATTTTTTAGCCTCGGTGATACGAATTATTTTATTAGTACTAAAATTAGCCACTACAATTTTTCCATCCGGTTGTATGGCAATTCCGGTAGGACTACTAATCGGTGCACCTACGGTTACTACATTGGAACCATCGGTGTTCATGCGTTTTATTAAATTGTTATTGGTATCTGTAAAATAAATAGTCCCGTCCGATTTAACGGCAACGCCTCTGGGCTGATTCAGCCCACTCGCTAAAGTGGTAACGCCAGTACCGTCAGCATTCATCCGCTTGATGGCATTATTTCCTGTATCGGCCACTAAAATTTTTCCATCCGGCTGTATCGCAATACTGAATGGTGAACTGAAATTAGTTCCGCCCAATTGTGTAGTACCATTCCCGTTCGAATCAATCGACATCACTTTACTACTGCCCGTTTCTGCATATATTATGTGACCATTTGGTTTTACGGCTACGCCACGGGGTTGATTCGCGCTTTTTAAAATGCCTAATCCAGTTCCATTCCAATTCATCCGCTTGATGGCGTTGTTTCCAAAATCAGCAATTAAAATATTCCCATCCGGTTGTACCGCCACTCCCGTAGGATTTGTAAACGAGAAGTTTACGTTGGCGACACCGGTCCCATCGGCATTCATACGTCTGATAACATTATTTTCCGTATCGGCAATCAGTATTTTTCCGTTGGATTCTATAGCAACTCCAAAAGGATTTGAAAAACCAGATCCTAAATTCTCCACACTTAATGGCATTGTTTCTTCCACATAATACGTACCTGTCGTGAGAACTGTGCTACTGGACAATGCCGTCCCTCCTGAAGCACTACTAAACCATTGTACACTTCCAGAAGCTTGTAAGTCTGCTACAGTTGCGCTGCCACAAAATGTTTGCGAGGTAGTTTGTGCATTTGTTGCCCTTACATACTGTCCGCCTTGGGCTAAAACGACAAAACTTGTAAAAAAGCTCAATACAACTGTGAATAAATAATGTTGTTTCATAATGGATGGATTTGGGCAATGAAAGTTGTTACACTTTATAAAAAAAAATAGATACTTACAAAAATAACACGCCAACCCATGCGCTGTATATTATTTGTTACGAACGCTGGTTTTTGTGGTACGAATGATATTTGAGACCCAAGCAAGGAGGTCTAATATGGGGAGGATAAGTTGTTATAAAAACTGGACATGCATGCACAGCTCCTTTTATGCATTAATTTTTAAAAACTATAATTAAGGAAAGTAGTTCAGAACAACTTTTTTGAGATTATTTCTAAAATTTTTATCTACAGAATACGAAACTTCTTCAACAAAATGTCGATATATTTTTTACTAATGAGAATTTTCGTTTTTTTAACGATTACAAATGGTATTTATAGTGCAAAAAGGGACAGTCAATTACGATTGTCCCTATTTTAATAAAAAACTAAAGTTGTTATTTCTTAATCACCTTGAATTCAGTTATAGTGTCATCTGTCAATACTTTTACGATGTAAACAGAAGCTGCCAAATCAGACATGTCTATGGTTGCTTTGCTAGAATTTACTTTATTGTTTATAACTAATCTTCCACTACTATCATAAACGTGAATAGTTGAGATAGTTTTAAGATAAGTTACTGTAAGTAAATTAGTGACAGGATTTGGATAGTAGTTTAATTGTATTAAATCAAAAGACCTACTTGATAATGTTGCTATCGCGAAACAATCACTTCTTACCGTACAACCATTTTTAGTGACAATAACTGCATAATCACCTGCAGCAGTTGCAACATAAGATTGACTATTTGCTCCAGCAATCGGAGTAAATAAACCATCACATAAAACCCATTGATAAGCAGCTCCAACTTCTGTTGTGGTTAAGGTATCACCTAAATGGGTAATAGTTGTATTAGGAGTTGTATTAACAGTCACCATTACAGTAGTTCTTGGACTTTCGCAACCATTAATGGTTTGAGAAACATAATAATTTCCAGTTGCTAATGCCGTAGAAGTTGCTAAAACCGTTCCGCCAGTTAAAGCCGAATACCATTTGATTGCAGTTCCAGTTGCTACTAAATTCGCTACTATTGAACCATTACAAAATGTTTGAGCCGATGCAATGGGTGCATTTGGCTTAGTGCCAACAACGGTTTTTGAATGCGTTGCCCCACATCCCAATACATCTGCATAAGTCAAGGTATATGTTCCGTCATTTAATCCCGTTCTGTTGAGTGTTGTAGCACCGTCCGTCCAAGCAACATCAAGTACATTGTAGGTAATACTAGATGAGGCAGGAGCGGATATATCGATTTTTTTTGAATGGATTTCAATGCCTGCCTCATTTTTAAAGATTAATTGTAAATCTCTATGACGCTCAAAGTTAGAATCGTTACGCCTAAAAATTCTGATAAAATTTAAATTATAAGCAGCACCTAAATCCACTTCTATCCATTCTGTATCGCCTGGAAGTGCGCTATGATAATAAGACAAACTCCTTCCGTCTGTAATATGAGATGGTTGGTAAGCAGGACTATTAAGCAAAGGCTTTCCAGATGCTGTTGCCGTTTTACCTTGTGCAACTTCAGCACCTGTAAAAATTTCAAATGCTTGTACTTCTGCGAGGTGCAAAAAACCATCTTGTGCCGCTGTTAAATTTTGTTTGATTCTAATATAGCGCACACCAGACAAACCACCTGAAATAGTAACAGCAGAGATAGAAGAATCGCATGTTTGGGTTTGACCTACCGTTGAAGTGATAGTTGGGATTGCATTAACAATAATTAACACAGGAGTTCTAACACTTTCACAAGAGTTTACTGTTTGCGTTACATAATAGGTTCTTGTTGTTAAACTGGTAACTGTCGCTAAGGGAGTCCCTGCTGTTGCTACATCATACCATTTTATATTAGTTCCAGTTGCAACTAAATTTGCAACGGTTGCACTTGTGCAGAAATTTTGATCAGAAGATATGGGAATTGGAGTTGAATTAACTACTACTACAACCGATTTTCGAGGACTCTCACATCCATCAAGCGTTTGAGAAGCATAATATGTTCCTGATGCTAATGCCGTTGAAAGTGCTAAAGCCGTTCCACCAGTTAAAGCCGAATACCATTTTAAGCCAGTTCCTGTTGCAGCTAAATTCGCTACTGTTGAACCACTACAAAATGTTTGAGCAGTTGCCGTTGGTGAACTTGTCGTATTAACCGTTACCGTTACAGCAGTTCTAATACTTTCACAAGAGTTTAATGTTTGCGACACATAATATGTACCTGTTGTTAAAGCCGCTGAAGTTGCTAAAGCCGTTTCGCCAGTTAAAGCCGAATACCATTTGATTGCAGTTCCTGTTGCAACTAAATTCGCTACTGTTGAACCACTACAAAATGTTTGAGCAGTTGCCGTTGGTGCAGTTGTTGTATTAACAGTTACTGTTACAGCAGTTCTTGGACTTTCACAAGAATTTATTGTTTGAGAAACATAATAGGTACCTGTCGCTAATGCCGTTGAATTTGCTAAAGCCGTTCCGCCTGTTAAAGCCGAATACCATTTAATTGCAGTTCCTGTTGCAACTAAATTTGCTACAGTTGCAATGCCACAGAAAGTTTGAGCCGATGCCACTGGTGCATTAGTGGTATTAACTGTGACTGTTATAGCTTTTCTCGCGCTTTCACATCCATTTACCGTTTGAGAAACATAAAAGGTCCCTGTTGTCAAAGCCAGATTTTCATCTAATGGAACTCCACTAGTTGCTGCATCATACCATTTTAAATTATTTCCTGTGGCGTTCAAATTAGAAACCAATGCACTTCCACAAAAAGTTTGATTAGAAGCTGTAGGTGCTGCTGGAATTGGAATAACTGTTATTGTTGTATTAGCAGTTGTAAAACAAGAAGTTGCAGTTGTTATTTTTGCTGTATAGGTGGTGGTATTTACCATAGAAGACTTGAAGTAAACTGTAGAAACTGATGCACCACTGACATAGGGCATTGTTGCAGCAGCGTCACTATACAAGTTAGTAGTAGGCGACCATTGAATCATTGGTTCCCCCGTAACTTTAAGGTTATCAATAGCCCAAAATTTATAATAACCATATACAGAGGAATTGTGATCAAATTTGATTTTGACATTAGATTTATTTAACGCAGCTGGGGGTAAATTATAACTCACATAATGTAATGTAGTGCTTTGAGGTGTATCTTCAGGTGTAGCAAAATGAATCCAATTCGCTCCATCATCAATTGTGTAAAAAAGTTTTGCAGACGCTTCATGTAAGAGTAAGCTTTGCCAAAAAGTAAGAGAGGCGTTTAATAATCCTACGGTACTAAATGCAGGGGAAACGACACTCATATTCGCATACATCCTATATGGTTCGTATTTCAGTGCAAGCATTTGAGTGTTGTCTTTTGAATTTACTCGTGAGAAACCAGAAACATAAGGACTTTGCTGTAAGTTCCATGTATAACCTCCATAAGGTCCTGAACTAGACGTCCAGGCGGTATATGGACTATTAAAATCATCTGACAAGACAGTAATTTTTGCCGGATTTGCAATAGTAGATATCGGTAGTATTTCATCGGAACATATAGAAGTAACACCTGAACTTAGCGATAAAGCTGGTGGAACAATATGAACTACGATAGGTACTGCTTTTCTTAAACTTTCACATCCATTTATCGTTTGCGAAACATAATAAGTTCTATTTTGCAGTACAAAATCTGGATTTAAATTCGTGCCACCCGTTTCATTATAGTACCATTTTAAATTAGTCCCAGTCGCGTTTAGATTAGCTACTGTAGCGCTTCCGCAAAAAGTCTGATTAGAAGCTGTCGGTAATGGAGCGACGTAAATCGTCACGGCAACCGCCACCCTACTTAATTTTTTAGCGTCGGTTATCCGAATTATTTTATTGCTACTAAAATTAGCCACTACAATTTTACCATCGGCTTGTATGGCAATTCCGGTAGGACTATTAATAGGTGCACCTACGGTTACTACATTGGAACCATCGGCGTTCATGCGTTTGATTAAATTGTTATTAGTGTCCGTAAAATAAATAGTACCATCCGATTTTACAGCAACGCCTCTCGGCTCATTTAGTCCACTTACTAATGTGGTAACGCCAGTACCGTCAGCATTCATCCGTTTTATGGCATTATTTCCTGTATCGGCAACTAAAATTTTTCCATCCGGCTGTATGGCAATACTGAATGGCGAACTAAAATTATTGGCACCTAATTCCGTAGCTCCATATCCTGTAGCACTCATTCGCATCACTTTACTGCTTCCAATTTCTGTATATATAATTTCACCATCTGGTTTAACGGCTACGCCACGAGGCTGATTCGCCCCATTTAAACGGATTAAATAAGATCCATCTGGCCTCATAAACTTAATGGCGTTGTTTCCAAAATCGGCAATATATATGAAATTGTTGCTTCGTACTGCAACGCCAGTTGGATTTGAAAATGAATTATTAACTGTACTAATGTTTGTCCCATCGGCATTCATGCGTTTAATTGCATTGTTTCCCGTATCGGCAATTAAAATTTTTCCATTGGATTCAATAGCAACTCCAAAAGGATTCGAAAAACCAGAGCCTAAATTTTCCACACTTAACGGCATTGTTTCTTCCACATAGTACGTACCTGTCGAAAGCGCCGTGCTATTCGACAAAGCAGTACCTCCAGTAGCACTAGTGAACCATTGGACGCTTTCAGAAGATTGTAAGTCTGCTACAGTTGCACTTCCACAAAATGTTTGCGAGGTAGTTTGTGTATTTGTTGCTTTTGAATACTGTCCGCCTTGTGCTAAAACTACAAAATTTGTAAAAAAGCTCACTACGAGAATGAATAAATAATGTTGTTTCATAATGGTTTGATTTGGAAATTGAAAGTTGCTAAACTTTTACCTTAAAAATAAAATAAATATTTACAAAAATAACACGTCAACCCATGCGCTGTATATTATTTGGTACGAACGCTGGGATTTTTGTTACGAATGACATTTGAGGCCCTAGTAAGGAGGTCTAATTTGGAGGATAAGCTGTTATATAAAAACGGGACAGGAATGTGCAGTGGCTTTTCTGCATTCATTTTTAAAAACTAAAATTAATGACAGTAGCTCAGAACAATACGTTTAAATTTATTTCGAAGATTTTTTAAACTATAGAATACGGAACTTCTTTAACAAGACGTCCATATATTTTCTACTAATGGGAATTTTCGTTTTTTTAACGGTAACAAATGGCATTTCTAAGTCCGTTAAATGGTCGAAATTAATGACATACGAGCGGTGGGTTTGAATAAACTGACTCTGATTAATTTTCTCGCAAAACGACTGAATCGAAGAACGAACTACGATTGGTTTTTCATTTTCCGTATAAAGTTCTAAATAATTCCTTTCCGATTTTATGTATAAAACCTCATCCAGATTGATTCGGGTATATTTTAATTTATCCTTAATAAAAATATCGTTTTTAATAAAAAATACTTGATCTTCGCCTTCATTATTTGCCTCGTCTTCATTTTGGATTTTGAAATCGGCAATTTTTATGGCGGTAAGGAGTTGTTCCTTTTGAAAAGGTTTCACCAAATAATTTGTCGGCTTCAGCTTTTTTGCTTCATTAATGGTATCGGAATCGGTGTAAGATGTTATAAAAATAAAAGGAATGGCATAGTCTTCATTAATGGTTCGCGCTAAATCTAAACCACTTTTTACCCCTTTTAAATTAATGTCTAACAAAATTAAATCTATCTTATTATTTTTGATTGCTTCGATGCCTTCGCCATAATCCATCACCATAGCAACCACATTATAGCCCGCATTTTTTAAAGTTATTGCGATGTCTTGCGCAATTATTAATTCATCTTCTACAATTAAAATGTTGACCATAGTTCAAAAATGCAATTTATAGAAGCAAATTTAATGATTAAAAAACGAGTATCAAAATACTATTTTTGGCGTGTATTATAGGTTTCAAGTTGTTTAAAACTAATTTCAAACCTAGTGCCATTATTGTAGTGATAGCTTACCGATCCTTTGAGTTGTCTGCTTAAAATAGATACTAAATTCAACCCCATTGATTTAGAATTTTCGATGGTAAAATCTTCAGGCATACCTATTCCATTGTCAGAAACGGATAATTGATGTTCAGTGTTGTTTTTGGATTCAATACGTATCGTGATTTTTTTATCATTTTTATCCGAAAACGCATATTTAAAAGCATTAGAAACCAATTCGTTTACAATTAACCCAAGCGGAATAGCAGTATCAATGTCAAAGTAAATTTGAGGTGCTTGAACTTCTATTGCAATTTTTTCGGAAGCATTATGATACATTTCGTTCAAATAAATGGTGAGCTGTCTCAGGTAATCTTCCATGTTTATGGCATCTAATTCTTGCGATTGATACAAGTTTTGATGAATCAAACTCATGGCTTGAACCCGTGACTGTCCTTCTTTTATTGAATCTAAAACATTTTTATCGGTGATGTTTTGTGCTTGAATATTCAATAAGCTAGAAATAATTTGAAGATTATTTTTAACCCGATGGTGTATTTCTTTTAATAAAACTTCTTTTTCAAATAAGGATGCTTGAATCCGATCGTTCTGCAACTTAAGTTCATCTTGTTGCAAATCAATTACTTTTCGTTGCTTTTTTACTTTTAAAAAATTAAATAAAATAACACCAAACATAGTGAGGAATAAACCGGCCAAAATCACAGCACTGTTCCTTATAAAACGCAAACGGCTGGCTTCATTATTAAGGTTCAAAATTTTCTGAAACTGTACGATTTTAGTCTTTTCTTGCTCTTTATCAAAGGTGTATTGCATCTGTAACTCCGTAATCTTTTTCTCTTGGTTGGCATTAAACATAGAATCGTTAATAACTTTGAATAAAGCCTGATTCTTGTAAGCCTCTTTATAGTTATTATTCTGAAATAACATGTCTGCGCGATCTTTATATCCGTCTCGTTGCCACTCCAAATGATTGATTTTTTTCGCCAACTCCAATCCTTCTTGATTGAATTGAAGCCCTTTGTTCCTCTGATTTTGTAAAAAATAAGTGCGTCCCAATCGAACTTTCGCTTTTGCAACGCCCGATTTATCATTCATTACATTATAACCCTTTAAAGCATTTAGAAATTGCATTTCAGCTGATTTATAATTTTTTAAATTGAAATAAATCATTCCCAAAGCATAATTGTTTTCAGCATTTAAGTACGTATCATTTATTTTAGCTGCATAGTCTTGAGATTGATTTAAAGCTTTAATACTGGCGTCAATATGTCCTGCTTTTAAATGCGCTTGGGCGCTATTACTGTAAGTGGCTGCAATTGAAAAGGTCGCATTTTCTCCCTCCAACTTTTGGTATGCTTGAATTGCCTTTTCATAGTACGTTAGCGCTAATTCAATTTTGTTTTGGTGCTTATAAAGTAAGCCTAAATTGACTAAACTATTGCCGTATAATTGCATATTATCCGATTTTTCATAATAGCGCAAAGCCAATAACGCATTTCTAACCGCTTCAGAATAATTACTCATTTTAGAATATACGATGCCTCTTTCATTATAAACAGACGCCATTTTTGATGGACTGTTTAACTTTTTTGCCGCTTCTGCCGCTTGGCTTAAATAATTTAAAGACAAAAGATAATCTCCAGAAAAAGAATAATTGGAACCTAAATTATACGTATTGGTATAAACGCCATTGTAGAATTTAATTTTGGCAGCTAATGCCGCAGCATTCTTAGAATAATTGATGGAGGTTCCACGCTGATTGTTATAAGTGTAATCGCTTAAAAGTTCTAAGAGTTTTACCTTTACAGAATCTTTTAAAGTGTACTGCTTTCCATTGTTTTTTAGCTCGTATGCCTTTACCAATTGCTGAACACTGTCCACACGATTGTTTTGTGAAAAGGCACACGTAAATCCTAATAGAAAAATAGTAACAAGACAACTTTTGGTATACTTCATCATTTTACTCGAACATTTTATGAAACTGGACTGCTGTGCAAATTAATACCCTTTTAAAATAGTTAGTAGTGGTTAAAAGTCAATTAAAGCATTTGGCTTAGATTAGTTATTTATTAAAATAACTAAATTTTACGATGATTGCTAAGAGAATCAAATCTTTTTTATAACTCTTTCTAAAAAATTCAGCACTTCATCAATTAACCATCTACTGTTTAAGTAGGTGTGTAATCAAGTTAAAAATGGAAAAAAAAAATTGTTTTTGATTTTGATCCTTTTATTTTATTAATTGATAACAATTGTTTTTGTTGCCTTTCCTTGATTAGTAATGACTTCTACGAAATAACTTGCCTTAGGTAAATCTGAAACGATTATAGTATTTGATTTGGACGTTTTTACCAATTGTCCTAATGTGTTGTAAACGTTTATATTTTCAAGCGCAACATTGTTTTCAAATGCAACAGTTAGATTTTCAGAAGTTGGGTTGGGATAGATTACAAAATTAATTGTATCAAAACCATTAATTCCTAACAAAACACTTTTAAAATTTTGCCACACAGGTGCAGCTTGATACAAGGCTTGGCTAGAAGGCAAAACATATAAATCGCAGTTAGCTTGGTTTGTTGTTCCTCCAAAAGTAATTGTAGTAATTGCTAAAGGCGTTGCTACTAAACAAGTAACCGATGTTAAAAAAGGACAATTTCTAAAAGCACCATAACCAATAGAAGTTACCCCATTTCCAATTGTGACTGATCATAATCCAATACAATATTGAAAAGCATAATTTCCAATTGAAGTCACAGCATTTCCAATAGTAACAGATGATAAATTACCACAATGACCAAAAGCATAATTTCCAATAATAGTCACTGAATTTCCGGTATTAACCGATGTTAAACCTGCACAGTTTTCAAAAGCATCATTTTCAATAGATGTTACTGCATAACTTATAGCCTCGTTTGTAACAGTTTCAGGCACTACTAAAGCTCCTGTATAATTAATATTATTAGCCACTTTTACAGTAAATGGTGCTGTTGCAGAGGTAACCGTATAATTTACGCCGCCTGCTGTGAAATTTTGTGCCAATAGAGTGTTAAAACCATATAAGAATACGAAATAAAGTAGTGTTTTTTTCATGTGTTTAAATAGATAAGAGTTAATTATAAATATAAGTTTTTAAAAGTTAATTCATTTTTTTAATTGATTTTTAATGAGTTTGGTTTATTTATTGTTAAAAAAACTTTCTACTATTGCAATTATCATGGTACTCAAACCCTGTGGTGCAAACTCCATCAAATCAATTTCTCGTTGTAAAGTGATGGGTTATCTCACAGCTATTCAAAGGCAGGGATTAAAATCATTGCTAGCGGTTTTATATAAAAATCCCCGATAAATATCGGGGATTCAAGTCCAATCATTACTTTATAACAATTGTTTTTGTCGCTTTACCTTGTTTGGTAATTACTTCAACGAAATAGTTTCCTTTTGCTAGTTCAGAAATGTTTGTAGTTGTTGTATTTGACGTTTTAACCAATTGGCCTAATGTATTGTAAAAGTTTACATTTTCAAGCGCTACATTGTTTTCAAGTGTAATAGTTAGGTTTTCAGAAGTTGGGTTAGGATACATTATAAAGCTAACTTTATCAAAGTTATTCGTACTTAAAGTAGTTCCAAAATCTTGCCAAACGGGTGCTGCTTCATATAAAGCTTGGCTACTAGCATCTGTTGTATATAAATCACACGCTGCTTGGTTGGTTGTTCCTCCAAAAACATTAGCATTAATAACTAAAGGTATTGGAACCAAACAAGTAAGCGATATTAAAGCAGGACAATCTTTAAACGCGGTTGTTCCAATAGCAGTAACAGAAGCAGGAATTGAAATCGATGTTAAATTATCACAAGTCTCAAAAGCACCATTCCCACTAGTAGTTAAAGCACTAGGAAGCATAACTGATAGTAAACCCATACAATTATAAAAAGCAGAATTTCCAATAGTTGTAACAGCATTAGGAATTGTAACCGATGTTAAACCAAGACAATTTCTAAAAGCAGAACTTCCAATAGTAGTTAAAGTACTAGGAAGCGTAACCGATGTTTAACCTTCACAACTTCTAAAAACAGAATCTTCTATAGAAGTAACACCACTAGGAATGGTAATCGAAGTTAAACCATCACAACTTCTAAAGGCAGATTCACCAATTGATGTTACAGTGCTAGGAATAGTAAACGATGTTAAAGAAGAACAATTTCTAAAAGCAGAGGCTCCAATAGAAGTTAACGCATTTCCCATCGTAACCGTTGCTAAATTAGCACTGTTAGAAAAAGCGCGGACTCCAATAGAAGTTAACGCATTTCCAAGAGTTACTGATGCTAAACTAGTACATTCAAAAAAAGCTTCTTGTCCAATAGAAGTTACCCCGTTTCCAATAATTACTGATGTTAGACCAGAACATGCATAAAAGACAGAATCTCCCATAGAAGTCACAGTATCAGGAATTGTTATAGATGTCAAACTGATACATTTATTAAAAGCAGCATCTCCAATAGTAATAACAGTAGCAGGAATCGTAATCGATGTTAAACTAGAACAAACTGAAAAAGCGCCATCTCCAATAGAAGTTACCTTATTTCCAATAGTTACTGATGTTAATCCAGAACAGTCAAAAAAGGCACGATTTCCAATAGACGTTACTGTAAACGTAATAGATGTAGCTGGGTTTGTTACCATTTCAGGTATAATTACAGCCCCTGAATAATTAGGATTTTCGCCCACCTCAACCGTAAGCGGTGCTGTTGCAGAGGTAACGTTATAATTTATGCCACCTGTTGTAAAGTTTTGTGCTAATGCGGCGCTAAAACTGCATAAGAATACTAAATAAAGTAATGTTTTTTTCATTTTGTATTTTTTATAATGATTTACAAATATAAATATTTTCTAACTAATTTTAACTGTCGTTGTAAAATTCCATAATTATTTAAACTTGAACCATTACCAAAGATTAGCATAATTAATAAGATCGCATTGCATCCCTTTAACATTAGAGTCACTTAAATTGTCATTTTTAAATGATTCAATAATAATTTAATTTTTCTTGATCCTACATTTTTGTCCTTAAATTCTTTAAATATTTCTATTCGCTGAGCATTTGATCCCTATCGTATTAACTCGATAGTAATGTTCCTTATAAAACTACTATAGAACATTTTTTTATTCTACAATACTTAATTTATCTTTGGATGTATACAAAAAACTACTTTTGATGCTCCGTTAAACTTTTTTTCGCTACAACCATTTGGCTTTACTAATTTAAGAAAAAAAGACAATTTCCATATAAAGATAACTGAAACTTAAAATTAAAATATTGACATAAGCGCCACTGTAGCATTAATTTGGGAGCTTATTCTATGGCATTCTTGAACAAATTGATAGAGGATTTAAATTGATGTTATGCCTATAACCAGTTATAAGCGTTCAGAGTTTTACCTGTGCATAATCTTTTAAAGTTTGCTGCTTTGCATGCTTTCTTAGCTCGTATGCTTTTACCAAATGTTGTCCACTGTCAGCAGACTCGTTTTACAAAAAGGCACAAGTGTATCTTATCAGATAAGCAGTTACAAATAATTTCTAAATTACTTTTTCATATTACCCGTATGGTATGCGAGAATATCGAGCTATAAAAATTGAATGCGCATTTAATAAAAATACTACCATTCAAAACGCTAACATAAATATTGTATGCGATTCCCTTATTTTGCTTTAGCACAAAATAAAATAATTTATTAGAAATCTTTAACTAAATTAAAAATAATAAAGATCATTTTTTACATATATTGTTATTTACTGCATGTAGTTAAATATCAATTTGTATAGCTGTTTTTATTTAACGAAAATTGGCTTAATCTGCAATTTGCTATTGTTACAAGATTATAATTAAAATGAATATTTACATACTGAATTATTTTTGAAGATCGTTTCAAGTAATTTCAATTCTTTTTCTCTACATTTAAAGAAAAAACATGCAAACACGTGATACATTTATTTTACAACTTAGAGGAGAAACCATCGGATCGGTATCTTCAACCTCTTCAATGGAAGAATCATTTCAAAATGAAACCCTTCGACCTATCTTAAAATTACAAAATGATTTGTTTATCGCTTCCTTTACAAGTTATATAAAAAGGAATAAAGTTGATTTTCAGTCCAAAACTCTTGAAGCCAAGTTATTAGTTATCGATAATGCGGTGCAAAAAGATATAAAATTCAGCAATACTATGAAAGGATTTATTATCGGTTTATTTACATCCAATGAATATTTAAAGTATTCAGAAAATTCATCTAACATTAATAAAAGAATGATGAGTATGCTAATAGAGCGATTAAAAAGTCAAATACAACTTTTTGACTAAATTTTCAAATTAATCTTAAAAATATCAGATTGTTTTAAACGCATTTATCAAAATAGTTGTGTATTGCGTCTTTGTCCTATTGGTTAAACTGATTAAAAAGAATGTCGTCAATTGATAGTAATAGAATGGCGTAGAATAATTTTAACTTCAATTATACATTTGCTAAGAAAAGACAAATTGATCTCCATTAATCTATCAATTATTTAAAATTTAATATAGTTTATCATTCAAATCATAATTATTTCATTCTTTAATTTATTTATGCCTGAACTATATTTATTTTCATTATAATTGTTAAAATTTAATATATGAAGGAAGAATATTTTAAATGGCACTCTCCTAATTTAAATCGAGAAATAGAGATGCTAGTTTATGGACATAGTGGCTATCCGGTGGTATTATTCCCCACTTCCATGGGATCGTACCATGAGAATAAAGATATGGGATTGATAGAATCCGCAAGATGGTATATAGAACAAGGATTAATTCAAATTTTTTGTCCCGATAGCGTTGATAAAGATAGTTTTTATAACAAGCAAATTCATCCTGTACATCGCATAGAAAATCATGTGCGTTATGATAAAATGATTTGTCATGAAATAGTTGAAAGAGTAAAAAACAACACGCCATCTGGTAAAGTTGTAGTAGCTGGTTGTAGTTTTGGCGGTTATCACGCTGCCAATTTTGCTTTTAAACATCCTGGTTATGTTAGCCATTTATTTTCTTTGAGTGGCGCCTTTACAATTAAAAACTTTATGGACGGTTTTCACAATGACGATGTATTTTACAATAGTCCAGAGGATTATTTATATGGTTTAAACGATCATGAATTGTGGAATATGGATATCGTTCTAGGGACTTCAAATTGGGATATTTGTTTTGATGCCAATCTAAAATTAAGTAAAATTTTAAGCGATAAGAATGTTCACCACTGGTTAGATATTCGTCAGGATCAAAAACATGATTGGCCATTATGGATAGAAATGTTTCCGCATTATTTATCAAGAATTAATTTTTTTTAAAAATATAAATAGACAAAAATGAAAAAAATAGGAATTTTATTTGGAATGGAAGACACTTTTCCACAGGCGTTTATAGACAGAGTAAACTCAAAAAATGAAAAGGGAATTATAGCTGAAGCTGTTTCTATTGATAAGGTAGTGCAAAACAAGGGTGGAGAATATGCGGTTATCATTGATCGTATTTCGCAAGATGTTCCCTTTTATCGTGCTTACTTAAAAAACGCCGCTCTAACAGGCACTAATGTTATAAACAACCCTTTTTGGTGGAGTGCTGACGACAAGTTTTTTAATAACGCATTAGCAGATACTTTAGGAGTGCCATTGCCTAACACGGTAATTTTACCATCAGCTGAACATCCTACTGATACTACAGGAAAGTCTTTCAGAAATCTAAAATACCCAATGGACTGGGAAGGAATTTTTGATTATATAGGTTTTCCAGCGTATATGAAACCGTATGCTGGTGGTGGCTGGAAAAATGTTTACCGATTAGAAAACAAAGAAGAGTTTTGGGAAAAGCATCAAGAAACAGGACAATTAGTAATGATGTTACAAGAAGAAATCGTTTTTACTGAATATTTTAGAGTGTATTGTTTAGGCGGTAAAGCAGTTCGTATTATGCAATATGAACCTAGAAATCCACATCACTTGCGATATGTAATTGATGGACCAGCTACTGATAAAAAATTATTGGCCACGGTAAAAGATTACACTTTAAGACTTTGTAAGGGATTGGGTTATGATTTTAATACAGTTGAATTTGCGGTGAGAGATGGGATTCCCTATGCAATTGATTTCGGTAATCCAGCTCCCGATGCAGAATTGACCTCTGTTGGTGCTGACAATTTTGAATGGGTTGTTGAGGAGGCTGCTAAAATGGCAATCGCTGCTGCAAAAAAACAAAAAGCAGGAAAAATGAATTTGACTTGGGGAACTTTTATAAAAGATGCTGCTGGTGAAAAATAATGTGGATTTAGTATCCTAATATCCCAGCTCCGATTGTCCCGATGCTTCGGGAGAAATTCTTTTTTAGTTGTTTTGAATTTGCCTTCAAAGCAAATTTTAAAACAGTTAAAAAAAAATGAAACGCAAAGCGGGATAAAGCTTCCAAAAAAAATATGCAAATGAAGAAACTACCAATATTTACACTAGGTGTAGAAGAAGAATATCAAATTATAGATCCTGAGACAAGAGATTTGCGTTCGCATTTGTCAAAAATCGTCGACGGGGCCAAGATCATTTTAAATGAGCAAGTAAAAGCTGAAATGCATCAATCGGTGGTGGAAGTAGGTACTAATATTTGTAATAATATAATAGATGCTCGAAATGAAATTCGGTTTTTGCGTTGCAAAATAGTTGAATTAGCTAATAAGCAAGATTTAATTGTAGGTGGCGCAGGTACACATCCATTTTCTAAATGGCAAGATCAGCCTATCACTGATGATCCGCGTTATCACGATATTGTGAACGAACTGCAAGACGCTGCCCGTTCTAATTTAATTTTTGGAATGCACTGTCATGTGGGTATCGAAAATAGAGAAATAGGCTTGCAACTAATGAATCAAGCTACTTATTTTCTACCGCATATATTCGCTCTTTCTACCAATTCACCATTTTGGGAAGGAAGACAAACAGGCTATAAATCTTTTAGAACTAAAGTATTTGACAAATTTCCTAGAACAGGATTGCCAGAATATTTTGACTCAGTAGCGTCTTATCAAAATTTTTTGGATACTCTTGTGAAAACAAAATGTATCGATAATCCCAAGAAGATATGGTGGGATTTACGTTTGCATCCTTTTTACAATACAATCGAATTTAGAATTTGTGATATGTGTTTAACGGTGGATGAAACGATTTGTATAGTAGCTATAATTCAGGCAATTGTAGCTAAACTTTACAAATTAAACATGAATAACACCAGTTTTAATGTTTATAGAATTGCGTTGATTAAAGAAAATAAATTTCGTGCCGCGCGATATGGAATTGAGAATAATATGATCGATTTTGGATTACAAAAAGAAGTTGAAACTAAGATGCTAATTCTTGAACTACTCGATTTTATTGATGATGTTGTTGATGAATTAGGCAGTCGAGACGAAATAAACTTTGTACATGAAATTTTAAAAAACGGAACTGGTGCTGACAAGCAATTGGCCGTTTTTAATGAAACAGGAGAACTCTCAAGTGTGGTCGATTTTATTACTGGAGAATTTACAAAAGGATTGTAAAATAAAAAAATTAACTTTGCATATCCCTAATTAATAAATCTTTATGTTAAATAAAATTTTTAAAATAGCGCTGTTAGATATGTATAACGGCGAACCAAATCAAGGAATGCGCTGTATTATTGACGTTATCAATCGGTTTAGTCCTGTAGTTAGTTTTGAAATATTTAATGTTCGACAAAAATGCGAATTTCCAGATATTGAGAAATTTGATATTTATATTTCTACTGGTGGTCCAGGAAATCCATTAATTGGCGATGGAAATTGGGATACTAAATATTACGAATTTATAGATCTACTCACAAAATGGAATAATGAAAATGCAGTGAAAAAGCATGTTTTATTTATTTGTCACTCTTTCCAAATGGCTTGTTTGCATTTTGGTTTAGCTACCGTTACAAAAAGAAATGATACTTCTTTTGGAGTTATGACTATTCATAAAACTAAAGAAGGATTGACTGATTCCTTATTTGAAGGACTTGCAGATCCATTTTATGGAATTGATTCTCGTGATTATCAAGTAGTACAGCCAAAATTGAGTGTTTTTACTAAAAAAGGTGCGAAAATAATATCACTAGAAAAAATTAGAGATCATGTGCAGTATGAGCGTGCAATTATGGCAGTGCGCTTCACTAATTATTTTGTGGGAACACAATTTCATCCTGAAGCTGATCCAATAAGTTTTGTAGCACACTTGCGAAATAAAACAGCAAAAGAAAAAATCAAAAGCATCAAGGGTGAGAAAAAGTTTCGTGATATGCTCGAAGATTTGATGGATGATGATAAAATTTATAAAACTAATGAAACCTTAATTCCTAATTTTCTGAGAACGGCGATTAACGACTTGATGAAAACAAAAAAAATATTATCAAATTAATTTAAAAGTTTATGATTGCGAAATATCGGGAGTTGTTTAATGCTCAATTTACAGATCAAAAATACCAAGATTTCAAAGATGACATCGCTTCCGATTTTAAATATCTACCAACTTTTAGAGTGGGCGAAACTCCGTTTTTTATTTCAAATGAGTTAAAGCAACAGTTAATTGAAGGTTGTAATGAAGTTATTTCTTTTATAAAAAAAGATAATTTTAAACAATTAACCGATAAATCATTAGAACTTAATCATAAAGTTCCAAATGAAGATGAGCATACTACATTTTTAGCAATTGATTTTGGTATTTGCGAAGAAGACGGTTTGGTTGTTCCTAAATTAATTGAAGTTCAAGGATTTCCTTCGCTTTATAATTATCAATCAAAACTTTACGAAAAATTTAAAAATCAGTATCCATTTCTGGAAGAACTAACTCCTTTTTTTGATGGAATAGACAGTCAAAGTTATCATGATATCATAGAAGAGGTTATTTGTAATCATCATATAAAGGAAAATGTTATTCTGCTTGAAATTGAACCTGAAAAGCAAAACACAAAAATTGACTTTTATTATTGTAAAAGAGATATTGGAATTCCAATAGTTTGCGTCACTGAATTAATTAAAAAAGGAAAACAGCTTTTTTATAAAAATAACCACGGTGAAGAGATTCTTGTAAAACGAATTTATAATCGTGTTATATTCGATGAACTGGATTTGCGCGCTGATTTAAAAATGAATTTTCATTTCTCAGATGATTTAGATGTAGAATGGGCAGGACATCCCAATTGGTTTTTTAGAATTAGCAAATTTATTTTGCCTTTCTTAAAAGGTAAATACTTTATAGAAACTACTTTATTAAGTGAGTTGACAGAAATTCCAGAAGATTTAGAAAATTACGTCTTAAAACCAATTTTTTCCTTTTCAGGAACTGGTGTTATTTTTCATGTCAAAAAAGAAGATATTTATGCCGTTGTTGAAAAAGAACTTTATATACTTCAGAAAAAAGTTCATTATAAACCAATAGTACAATCGCCTGATGGAAAAGTAAAAGCCGAAGTCCGTGTTCTTTGTGCCTGGAAAAAAGAAGATGAATCTCCTACCCTACTTTGTAATTTAGTTCGCCTGAGTCGTGGCGAGATGATTGGAGTAAAATTTAATAAAGACAAAGACTGGGTTGGTGGAACATTAGGTTTGTTTGAGAGGTAGAGTTCGCATTTTATAAAATGAAAAGACTAGGTTTTAATATCTTTTCAAAAATTATCGAAGAACAAGGATTCTTCAAATAATTGCTATTCAGTATTTATAATTGCGAATTACTTTTAAGTCAAATAAGTAATAGAGCGCGCATCATAAACGAAAGATGCTATTATTAAATTAATCCGTAATAATTAATTTTTATTATGTTATATAGAAATCATTGTTGTCCGATTAAAGTTAAACAGACTTTAATTTTACTATAAAATATGGTGCTCCCGAAATATATACGATTTTTTGCTTTAAATTTGAGCAGGAAAAAAAATCTAAATTAGCAGATTTATTTCAACAACAAGAAAAGGATTTTTAAAGGATTTTAAAGTACAAGTTGTTTAAAAGCCTTCATAGAAAGAAACATTGGAATTTTAGAGATAAAACAATGGTATAACCTAGTGCTACCAATAAAACATATTTCCTTATAATTAATGATTTTATATATTTATATACAATAATTGATTTGCATATATACAATGTTATAAGTTGATATTTAAGCAATATTTAAAAACAAATGATGCACAGAGATACTTCAAGAGGCTAGAGATAAACATGGTTAACCAGAAATATGTAATAAAGATCAAAGTAGTAACCACACATACTTAGTGCATGCTGCATTATTGACAAACAATGATACAAAAATATTAATAGATGGAAAAGAACTTGCTATTGATTATGTTTTCATTGAAAGGATGTGCAGCACAATATAATAAGGAATGTATATTTTCAGTCCTACGGCAATAGTTTAAAATGATACAATGGATTAAATAAACATTTTTTGTTTTGTAATAATCAGTGTTTTTATAGTTGATTAGATTATAAAACACCAAGTGAAATGTGTCATAAATTATAAGTAGCGTAAATTCAGAATTACTTTTTCTAACCTTTTTAATGGATCAAAATTTATCTCAGATTGGAACCAAGTAACTGGGAAATTAAGCCATAAAATTATCTTGAGTTTTAGAGAAATTTGTATCATTAATGGGTCGTAGTATAGATATTAAAATAAATTATTAAGCAACATATAAAATAAGTACAAAAATTAATAAAAACCGTAAGATTAAAATAGCATGAAAGAAAATAATTTATTACAGAAAGAAACCAGTAAAGTACACCAGGAGGTACTCGACGCCAATAAAAATTATTCTGCCAGTTTTGGAGAAAAAAAAGATTTGGGATTGCCTCCTGCTAGAAAATTTGCAATTCTTACTTGCATGGATGCCCGTCTTGATCCTGCAAAATATGCTGGTTTATCTGAGGGTGACGCCCATGTGATCAGAAATGCGGGCGGGCGGGCAAGTGATGACGCTATCCGGTCCTTAGTAATTTCACACAAACTTTTAGGAACAGATGAGTGGTTTGTCATTCATCATACGGACTGTGGTATGGAATATTTCACCGATGAAATTATACGCAGTTTACTTTCTAAAAGTCTCTCTACCGCATCAATTGATCAAGACGGATGGAAAAATGTGACCGAGAAAGGCGGCTCTAACGAAGCAAATAATATTTCTTTTCTAACCATTGCCAACCAAACAGAAAGTATAATTGAAGATGTCAAACGAATTAAAAACCATCAATTGGTACCGTCTTATATTCCAGTTTACGGATATATTTACGATGTTAAGTCAGGAAAATTAATAGAAATTCCTGAGGCGACAATTTTAGGGAAAGCAACATAAAAAATTATATATTTTAATAGCACATAGCTAATCAGTTGTCCACGCACTTAAAGTAAGTTGATGAGCAACAATTTTTAAAAACAGATTATAAAAAATCATTCTAGTTGTCAACATTATCGTTATAAATAATAAAAAATGATTTATTGTGTCATTTTGTCTCGCTATGTGGAGTCGAAGCGTTTACCCTAGTAAGCTTTTTACTCCGCTCAAGATGACAAAAATTAGGATTTCAGGATCACTTTGAATACGAGAAACCCCCTAATTTGTGATCTAACATTAAGACAATAATTTGTTCCTGTAATAATTCTGTATTACTTCTTAATACGTACTGTGTTTATTTCTTTTGATTTATTTGATTTACTCTTGAAATTATTTAAAATAAAACACATTTTTCAACAATTTAACCTAGCACAGAATCACTATTAGAAGCCATAGCAAAACAAGCTTTGCAGATCAAAGCGCTTAGAAAATAACTAAATAGTTCAAACTTGAACTTGCGTTTATAAAAGTAAAAAAAATAATAACAGCTGTTTTTAAACCATATAGAATTGAAAATCATATAAAAATTAATTATTTCGTGCACAAGTAAACAAGTTAAAAACTGAAAGGGCAACCAAGACATCAGCCAAAAACATTTTAGTTTTCATTAGATATAAGTTAGATTGATCAAGAATTGCAACATCTGTCAGATTATTACAATTCTCCTGGCATAAGTTTCGTGAGTGCTGAAAAAATATCAGTAGATAAACGCAGATAGTTAATACGCCACTCGTTAAACCCATACTAATTGAATATCAAATTTTCAATATAAACTGTACTTATTTTAATGTGTAGAGTAACAAATTTATACAAAATATACCTTTAAAACTTCTATACGGGGAATAGCGTACATTTTAAAGTGATTTACTCAAAAATCAAAAAAAATGTTTTATTTATTGATTAAGTACAGTATTTGACGCAACGCTTATTCCAGAAAAGATAAAACAATAGTTATTGTAATTGAGCCAAAATATTCGGGAACGTACTGGCAACATTTGCGCTTTACCTGCAGTATTGTCAGTTATAATACAGGATATAAAGAGAATAAATAATTACAAATATTTTTTGTTTTTTTTAAATTTAGAAAAATACTCATTGCAATGTATATCCTTGAGGATAGTTCAAGATAATAGTATAAAACTCTCAATGGTTAAATCACGAAATGTACACATACTATCATTGTCCATATAACTTCTTCCTAAATCGTTTTTTGATACTAAAATACTTACCTAAGATACATTTACTTGGTATTATTTATTTCAAAATATTACATTTTTAATTATTTTTTCAAAGATACGCTATCACTTAATGGCTTTTTGAGACGAAATAGGCGAAACTATTATTAAATAATGAATTATTGCAACAATTTAGTATTTTAAAAACATATATAACTTTTTTTTCGTTATAATTGTATTGATTAAATAACTATATATTCTTCAGTATTAATTAATAGTTTTAATAATTAAATAATGGATAGACGTAAAGCACTAAAAAATGTAGCTTTTTTATTGGGAGCTGCTATATCATCAAATACAATTTCTGTTTTGTTTGAAGGAATGGGATTCAATGATGATTCTAAATTGAAATTATTTTTTTCAGCAAGCGATGAGGAAATTTTAGGTGAATATGCAGAGATTATTATACCTACTACTGCCTCTTCAGGCGGCGCAAAAGCTGCCGGATTAGGTGCTTTTATTCCTATGATATTAAGAGATTGCTATCCTTCAAATATGCAAGAACTTTTTGCAACAGGAATGAAGGAAATGCTCGTTAAATGCCAAAAAGAGTACAATAAAGATTTTTTATCAATGAATGTTGCTGAACGTAATAAGTTGATGACTGATTTAACGGCTGAGGCAATTGCCAATAAAAAGAAACCTTCCTTTTTTATGATCGCTCGGGATTTGACCTTATTGGGTTATTTTTCATCCGAGATAGGTTGTACACAACTTCGAGAATATGTTTCTATTCCTGGCAGATATGATGGAAGCGCTGATTATAAACCGGGTCAGAAAGCTTGGGCAACCTAAAAAAATATCTAAATACAATTTATTACAAACTTTAAACTTCTTAAAAGTGAATATAAATACTAATTTAAAAAAAGAAAATACATACGACGCTATAGTCGTAGGATCAGGAATAAGCGGTGGTTGGGCTGCAAAAGAACTCACTGAAAAAGGACTTAAAGTGTTGATGCTGGAACGCGGAATGAATATTGAACATATCAAGGATTATGATTCCGCTATGAAAGCCCCATGGGAATTTGAACGCGCGGGCAGACTTACGCAAGAGCAAAAACGAACACATCCTGTTCAAACAAGAGATTATCCCTATAATGAAGCTACCGAAAAATGGTGGGTTAATGATTTAGATTGTCCATACACGGAGGACAAGCGATTTGACTGGTATAGAGGATTTCATGTGGGTGGAAAATCACTTATGTGGGGACGACAAAGCTATCGTTTTAGCGAACATAATTTTGAAGATAATGCAAAAGATGGTCATGGAAATGACTGGCCTATTCGTTATAAAGATATAACAAAATGGTATGATTATGTAGAGAAATTTGCTGGAATCAGCGGTCAAAAAGAGAATTGGCCTTTATTACCTGATAGTAAGTTTTTACCGCCAATGGATCTAAACTGTGTTGAAAAATCAGTGAAGGAAAGATTAGAAAAACATTATAACTATACCAGATTGTTAACTATCGGTAGAACGGCTAATTTAACCGTTCCTCACAAAGGACGCGGAAGCTGCCAATATAGAAATTTATGTAGTCGTGGTTGCCCATTTGGAGCCTATTTCAGTACGCAATCTTCTACTTTACCAGCTGCAATGGCAACTAATAGGTTAACAGTTCGTCCTTACTCTATTGTCAATCATATCATTTATGATAAAGACACTAAAAAAGCTAAGGGTGTTATGGTCATTGATGCAGAAACAAACGAAACTATGGAGTTTTACGCCAAAATTGTATTTGTAAATGCTTCAACGTTAGGTTCCACTTTCTTATTATTAAATTCAACTTCAGAGGCGCATCCTAACGGAATGGGTAATGCAAGCGGTCAATTAGGTCATAATTTAATGGATCATCATTTCCGTTGTGGTGCTGAAGGTACTGCAGAAGGTTTTGAAGATAAATACACTTATGGACGAAGAGCAAATGGAATTTATATTCCACGATACCAAAATGTGGGCAGCGATAAAAGAGATTACTTAAGAGGTTTTGGTTATCAAGGTGGAGCTAGTCGAGGATCTTGGCATAAAGAAGTAGCCGAATTAGCTTTTGGTGAAAACTTTAAGGAAACAATGGCACTGCCAGCTGATTCATGGAGTATGGGACTAGGTGGTTTTGGTGAAATGTTACCGTATTACGAAAATAAAGTATATATCGATCATTCGAAAAAAGATAAATGGGGCCAACCCGTTCTTGCTATTGATTGTGAATATAAAGAAAATGAAGCAAAAATGCGGGAAGATATGATGAATGACGCAGCAGAAATGCTGGAAGCGTCAGGAATCAAAAACGTACGAACCTATGATAATAATTGTTTTCCAGGAATGGCAATTCATGAAATGGGAACAGCTAGAATGGGTAATGATCCCAAAGATTCTGTGTTGAATAAATATAATCAGCTGCATGAAGTGAATAATGTTTTTGTCACTGATGGTGCTTGTATGCCATCTGTTGCTTGTCAAAATCCTTCTTTGACCTTTATGGCTTTGACAGCTCGTGCCTGTGATCATGCTGTGAAAGAGTTGAAAAAAGGAAATATTTAAACCCATAATAATGATTAGAAAATTAAAAATGGGTATGATAGGTGGCGGTAAAAACGCATTTATTGGAGCCGTTCATCGCATCGCTGCAAATATTGACGGCTTAGTTGAATTGCATTGTGGTGCCTTTAGTTCAAATTCAGCAGTTTCTAAAGAGTCAGGAAAAGATTTGTTTCTTAACGAAGAAAAATGTTATAATTCTTATGAAGAAATGATTGTTGCAGAAAGTAAACTACCATTATTAGAACGAATGGATTTTGTGACTATTGTAACACCTAATTTTGCTCATTTCAAACCCGCTATGATGGCTTTAGATCATGGTTTTCATGTTGTAATAGACAAACCAATCACTTTAAGTCTTGACGAAGCTAAACAACTACAGCAAAAAGTTCAGGAAACTGGATTATTGTTGTGCTTAACTCACACTTATTCAGGTTATCCTATGGTTAAGCAAGCTCGAAAAATGGTGTCTGACGATAAACTTGGGAATATTCGAAAAATAATGGTCGAATACAATCAAGGTTGGTTAAGTTCCTCGTTTGAAAGTGAAGGGAATAAACAGGCATTGTGGAGAACAGATCCTGCGTTGAGCGGTATTAGTGGCTGCATGGGAGATATTGGCACGCACGCTGCTCAATTAGCAGAATACATTTCTGGTTTAAAAATAACTCAGTTGTGCGCGGATATTAATATTGTTGTAGATGGTCGTCAATTAGATGATGATGGAAATGTGCTTTTAAAATTTGACAATGGAGCCAATGGTATTTTAGTAGCTACACAAATAGCTGCGGGAGAAGAAAATAATTTAAATATTAAGATTTACGGTGAAAAAGGCGGTTTAGAATGGCATCAAATGGAGCCTAATTCATTAATAATAAAGTGGACAGATGCACCAATGCAAATTTATCGCACTGGAAATGATTATTTATCAGATGAAGCTAAAGCAAATTCAAGAATACCTAGTGGCCATCCAGAAGGCTATTTAGAAGCATTTGCTAATATCTATCGAAACTTTGCTTTGACTTTATCAGCACTATTAGAGGGAAATGAGCCGAGTGCTACAATGTTAGATTTTCCAACAGTTAAGGATGGCGTGCGAGGAATGGCTTTTATCGAAAGTGTAATAGCCTCTGGCCAATCAGATCAGAAGTGGTTTGATTTTAAAATTTAAATAGATAATGACAACTATACAAGGACCAGCAGTTTTCTTAGCACAGTTTATCAGCAATGAAGCACCATTTAATTCCTTAGACGGAATTTGTAAATGGGCTGCTGATTTAGGTTTTCATGGCTTACAGATGCCCACTTTAGACAATCGCTTTATCGATTTGCGCAAGGCAGCCGAAAGCAAAACCTATGCTGATGAGCTAAAAGGTAAAATTGCTTCTTACGGATTAGAAATAACAGAATTATCAACTCATTTACAAGGACAATTAGTAGCTGTTCATCCTGCTTATGATGATTTTTTTGATGCATTTGCACCTAAGGAAGTGCACGGAAAATCTAAAGCACGCCAAGAATGGGCGGTACAACAATTAGAATATGCAGCAAAAGCATCTCAAAATTTGGGTTTGAATGCGCATGCTACCTTTAGTGGTTCGCTGCTTTGGCAATATTTTCATCCTTGGCCGCAACGACCAGCTGGATTAGTCGAAGATGGTTTTAAAGAATTGGCTAAAAGATGGCTCCCTATCTTAAACCAATTTGATCAAGCAGGTATTGACTTATGTTATGAAATTCATCCAGGAGAAGATTTATTTGATGGAGAAACGTATGAAATGTTTTTAAAGGCAGTAAATAATCATTCCAGAGCTTGTATTTTATATGATCCCTCCCATTTTGTACTACAACAATTAGATTATATCCAATATATTGATTTTTACCACGAGCGAATAAAAGCTTTTCATGTAAAGGATGCTGAATTTAATCCTACGGGTAAGCAAGGAACTTTTGGAGGTTATCAAAGCTGGATTAATCGTGCAGGTCGCTATCGTTCTCCAGGAGACGGCCAAGTTGATTTTAAAACAATTTTTAGCAAATTAGCCCAATATGATTTCACAGGATGGGCAGTAATGGAATGGGAATGCTGTATTAAAAATCAAGAAGATGGAGCCAGAGAAGGGGCAGAATTTATCAAAAAACATATCATAAAAGTTACTGATAAAGCTTTTGATGATTTTGCAGCTGTAGAAACTAACCAAGCTTTTAATAGAAAAAATTTAGGATTATAAATATTGTAATAAGATGAAATATAACTATTTAATATTAGGAATTGCATTGATAACTTTAACCTCCTTTGATCGTAAATTAGATAAAAATAACTATGTCAATAAGTTTGAAATAATCTATCAAAATTCTGAAGGAGAAAAATTAATAGCTAAATCGGACTGTATAGGTTGCCATAAAATTGATAAAAAATTAATTGGTCCCTCCTATCTTGATGTTGCCAACAAATATCCTAACAATGATAAAAGCATTAATTATTTAGCTGGTAAAATTATTAAAGGCGGATCTGGGGTTTGGGGAGCAATTCCCATGGCTGCTCATGGTTCAATGAAAAAGGAAGAAGCGAAAACAATAGCGAAATATATTTTATCGTTAAAAAAATAGTAACGTAATGCTAAAGAATTAATTAACCAACCGAACTTTTAAATTTTAGATGGAAAAAGAAGAAAAAAACAATAACTTAATTAATAACCGTCGTGATTTTATAAAATCTACTGCAATCGCTGCGGCAGCCTTTATGATTGTGCCACGCCATGTTTTAGGCCGGGGATTTGTGGCTCCAAGTGATCGATTGTTGATTGCTGGAATTGGTGTTGGAGGAAAAGGGCAATCTGATATTGCCATGTTTGCCAAAAGTGGAAAAGCTGATATTGCTTTTTTATGTGACGTAGATACCCGAAGAGCTGCTAAAAGTGTAGAAGCATTTCCAAAAGCTAAATTTTATAAAGATTGGCGCGAAATGTTAGATAAAGAACACAAAAACTTTGACGCGGTTTCTGTTTCAACGCCAGATCATAACCATGCCATTCAAACTTTGGCAGCCATGCAATTAGGAAAACATGTTTATGTTCAAAAACCACTCACACACGATATTTATGAAGCTAGAATATTAACTCAAGCTGCTAAAAAATATAAAGTTGTCACTCAAATGGGCAATCAAGGTTCTTCAAATGATGGTACTAGAATAATGCGAGAATGGTACGAGGCCGGTTTAATAGGTGATGTTCACACAGTAAAAGCTTGGACGGATCGCCCAGTTTGGCCACAAGGAATTCCATGGCCTAACACAAGCTCTGAAATTCCAAAAGAACTAGACTGGGATTTATGGTTAGGAACAGCACCACAAAAAAATTATGTGGACAAATTAGTTCCATTTAATTGGCGCGGCTGGTGGGATTATGGAACTGGAGCACTAGGTGATATGGGATGCCACTTAATCGATTCTCCGTTTAGTATTTTAAATTTAAAATATGCCAAGGATGTTCAATGTAGTGTGGGTTCGGTATATGTTGATGAATTTAAAAGAGGTTATTTCCCTGACAGTTGCCCTCCTTCTAGTTATGTTACGTTAACTTTTCCAAAGACGGATAAAACAAAAGGCGATGTAAAATTACATTGGATGGATGGAGGCATTCAACCCGAAAGACCAGCTGAATTAGAACCAAATGAAATTTTTGGAGATGGGGGAAATGGTACATTGTTTATAGGGACGAAAGGAAAAATGATGTGCGATACCTATGGGTTAAATCCACGTTTATTACCGCTAAGCCGTAATGAAAACATTAAGGTTGCTCAAAAATATGCTCGTGTAACTGATGGATCGAATGGACATTACAAGCAATGGGTTGAAGCTTCAATTGCAGGTTATGGAAAGCACGAATTAAGTTCGCCATTTGAAATTGCAGGCCCTTTAACTGAGGCACTATTAATGGCAAACTTAGCCATTAGAGGATATGATTTAAAGCGTGATGAACTAGGTGAAGATGTGTATCCAGGACGCTCGGTAAAGTTATTATGGGACAATAACAATATGAAAATAACAAACTTCGATGAAGTTAATCAGTTTGTAAAGCGAGATTACCGAGAAGGGTGGAAAGATTTAATATTGTAAATATTTTAAACAAAACTTAAATAGAAATAAAATGAAAAAAAATATCGGTATTTCAATAGTACTTATGCTATTGTTTCAAACAATACACGCACAAATGATTCCAAAAGGATTTAAATCAATATTTGATGGAAAAACAACCGATGGATGGCATACGTATGGTAAAGAAAAAGCAACTGCAGGCTGGAAAGCAGAAAATGGAGTTTTACATTTTGATCCTACTGTAGCTAAGAATGGACAAGGCGGTGATCTTGTTACTGATAAAGAATATGAAAATTTCCATTTGAAATTGGAATGGAAAGTGGCGCCAAACGCCAATAGCGGTATTATCTTTTATGTGAATGAGGATTTAGCAAAATTCAAAAATACTTACGAAACAGGATTAGAAATGCAAGTGCTCGATAATGATGGTCATCCTGATGGCAAAATTGAAAAGCATAGAGCTGGTAATTTATATGATTTAATAAAAAGTACTTCTGAGCCTGTTAAACCTGTTGGAGAATGGAATTCAGTTGATATTGTTTGTAAATTTGGAAAGCTAACCATGCAATTAAACGGTGTAAAAGTAGTAGAAACAATGCTTTGGGATGATAATTTTAATACTTTAATCGCTGGCAGTAAATTTGCAACTTGGCCAGGTTTTGCTAAATATAAAAAAGGTAAAATCGCATTGCAAGATCACGGAGATAATGTATGGTATAGAAATATTATGATAAAAGAGTGGAATACAATGGAAATTACTACCGGGTGTGAAAACGGCTTGTAGTAATTAAAGAATTAGAAAACAACCAAAATAATTAACCAAAATTATAGAATGAATACCACCACTCGATTAAAATTATCCCTAATGATGTTTTTAGAATTTTTCATTTGGGGAGCTTGGTTTGTAACTTTAGGAACATTTTTAGGTAGCAATCTTAAAGCTTCAGGATCAGAATCAGCTGCTGTTTTTTCAACACAATCTTGGGGTGCTATAATTGCTCCTTTTATTATTGGATTGATTGCAGATCGCTACTTTAATGCTGAAAAAATTCTAGGGATTCTGCATTTAGTAGGTGCTTTTTTAATGTATCAAATGTATCAATCAGATGATATTGGATCATTTTATATTTACGTTTTAAGTTATATGATTTTATATATGCCCACTTTAGCATTGGTAAATTCAGTTGCTTTTAACCAAATGAAAAATCCAGAAAAAGAATTTCCAAATATTCGAGTTTGGGGAACAATTGGTTGGATTTTAGCTGGTTTATCTATTAGCTTTTTATTTCATTGGGATTCTGCTGAAGCTATCACACAAGGACTGTTGAAGAACACGTTTATATTAGCAGGAATCGCTGCTTTGATTCTAGGTATTTTTAGTTTTTCTTTACCTAAAACACCACCAAAAGTGGCTAATACTGACAAAGTAAAGATTGGTGATTTACTAGGTTTTGATGCTTTACGATTACTAAAAGATAGAAACTTTGCTATATTTTTTGTCTCTTCCATTTTAATCTGTATTCCGTTAGCTTTTTATTATCAAAATGCCCATCCTTTTTTGACAGATGTAGGAATGGAAAATCCTACTGGTAAAATGGCCATTGGACAAGTTTCAGAAGCTTTATTTTTACTATTGATTCCTGTTTTCTTTGTTCGTTTTGGATTTAAAGTGACTATTTTAGTTGGAATGTTTGCTTGGGCGGTTCGTTATGCGCTGTTTGCTTATGGAAATGCTAATGATCTTAGCTTTATGTTGATCATTGGTATTGCTTTACATGGTATTTGCTATGACTTCTTTTTTGTGGCTGGTCAAATTTATACCAATTCAAAGGCGGGTGAAAAATATAAAAGTGCAGCTCAAGGTTTAATAACACTTGCCACTTATGGTGTGGGAATGTTAATAGGGTTTATGGTTGCAGGATGGATCACCGATAATTACAAAACATTTGAAGGGAAAATTAATTGGGAAATGGTTTGGATTATCCCAGCGGGAATCGCTTTAATCGTTTTTACACTTTTTGCTATTTTTTTCAACGAAAAAAATAAGACAGACATTAAACCAATCTAAATGTAATTAAAATGAATTCAAATATAAGCAGACGATCTGTGATTAAAAATATTGTTGCTGGCGCAGTTGCACTTAATATCCCGACGGGTTTATCGGCTGCAGAAAAATCACTGAACACAACAATAAAACATCAAAAGATGAAAGGTAACATAAATCACTCGGTCGCTCGATGGTGCTTTAGTAGTATAGATTTAGAAACGCTTTGCATAGAATCTAAAAAAATAGGAATAACTGCCATCGATTTACTAGGACCAGCGGAATGGCCTATTGCGAAAAAACACGGACTTGATTCAGCAATGTGTAATGGTGCTGAAATTAACTTAGTGGACGGATTTAATGATCCTAAATTTCATGAGATCCTGATAAAAAAATATACCGAAATGATTCCCATGGTCGCTAAGGCGGGTTATAAAAATCTCATTTGCTTTAGTGGTAATAAAAGAGGAAAAACAGATGAAGAAGGATGGACAAATTGCGTCAAAGGATTACAAGCATTAATACCTTTAGCTGAAAAACATAACGTAGTTTTAATAATGGAATTATTAAATAGTAAAATAGACCATAAGGATTATCAATGTGACACTACAAAATGGGGTGTTGAACTCGCCAAACGTTTAGGCTCAGAAAATTTTAAATTATTATACGACATTTATCACATGCAAATAGATGAAGGTGATGTCATTCGAACCATAAGGGATAATCATAAATATATAGGTCATTATCACACTGCAGGTGTGCCTGGTAGAAATGAAATTGATGAAACACAGGAGTTGAACTATGGGGCAATTATGAAAGCAATTGTTAACACCGGATTTAAAGGATATGTAGCACAAGAGTTTATTCCTAAAAATCCAAACAAGATAGACTCACTTAGAAAAGCGATTGAAATTTGCGATATTTAAAATAAAATATTTTCTTTTGGTAACAACAAAAATTTAGAATCAATGATAAAAAGACGAGATTTTTTAATAAATAGCAGTTTAGCATTAGGTGCTTTAGCCATTGCTCCTTCCTTTGCTTTAAATGCAAAAAAGATAAATATAGGACTCCAACTTTATTCGCTAAGAGAATCTTTTTCAAAGGATGTAAAAGGAGTTTTAGAACAAGTTGCTAAAGCAGGATTTAAGGAAGTAGAGACTTATGGTTATTCATCTGCAAAAAATGGATTTTTTGGAACTTCGGCTAAGGAATTTAAGTCTGTTATGTCTAACAACGGATTAAAAAACCCAAGCGGACATTATGATTTAGGCTCATTATTGAAAGATGGAAATTTAGAGACTTTAAAGAAAACAGTTGAAGCTGCAACATTTTTTGGCAACAAATATATTACAATACCATGGATAGATGAAACGATACGAAAAAGTGCAGATGATTACAAGAGAATTGCTGAAAGTATGAATAAAGCGGCAGTTATTTGTAGCAGTGCCAATTTAAAACTTGCTTATCATAATCATGCTTTCGAATTTACAACTTTTGGAAATACAAGTGGATACCAAATTTTATTAGATGAAACCGATAAAAATTTAGTTGATTTTGAACTTGATTTATACTGGGTAGAACGATCAGGAAATGATTCTTTGCAGTTATTCAAGGATAATCCTGGACGTTTCAGTATGTGGCATGTCAAAGATATGGATAAAGATAATCAAGATTTCAATACTGAGATTGGAAAAGGAACAATTGATTTTAAGGCTATTTTTGCTGAAGCCAAGCTTTCAGGAATGAAGCATTTTTTTATAGAACACGAAACAAATTATTACCCTAATCCTATTGAATCAGTAAAAGCAAGTTGTACTTATGTTGATAAAAATTTAATATAAATAGTATCTATTATTTCTAAAAGGAGTTTTTTTTATTTAAACTTTAAAAAAATATTTTTTAATGGTAAGTATTTAAAATTCAGCATTTTTGTATTAACGCAAATTTATAATTTCTCAATTAAAATTTTATAATCAAGAATTAAGTAGTTGTTAGAGTTGTTTTAGTAATCTTTTTATAGCCATTATGTTTTATTGGATCAAAAATTGTGTGGCGTAGTTTAAATTATAATAAACAGAAAAACGAAAGACATGATTAAGAAAAATATATTAATTACTGGCGCTTCTGGAACTGTAGGATTTGAAGTTTTAAAACAACTCATAGAAATTAATTCCTACTCACTACTAGTTTTTGATAAAAAAACCAAAAATTCAGTTCGAAAGTTCAAGCCATATCACAATAAAATCCAAATAATTTACGGTGATATTACAAACATAGAAGATTTAGCTTTTATAAAAAATATAGATGTAGTTATTCATTTGGCGGCTGTGATTCCACCTTTTGCAGATGATTTTCCAGAAATAGCTCAGAAAGTTAATTTGCGAGGAACTCGAAATCTATTGTCACAATTAGAAAATTATTCGCCTAATGCTTTTATGATGTATAGTTCTAGTATCTCTGTTTATGGAGATAGAGTTTTAAACCCATATATAAAAGTTGATGATCTATTAGAGCCTAGTGATGGAGATCATTATGGGATCACTAAAATGGCTGCTGAAAAAACTATAAAAGATAGTAATTTAAACTATACCATATTTAGATTAGCGGCCATCATGGGCAATCATAAAATTTCAAAATTGATGTTTCATCAGCCTTTGAATACCGCTTTAGAAATTGCAACTCCTCACGATGCAGCACGAGCGTTTGTAAATGGAATTGAAAAGCAGAAAGAACTGTCACGAAAGATTTTCAATTTAGGTGGCGGTATTGATTGTCGCATTATTTACAAAGACTTTCTTGAACAATCTTTTGCTATTTTTGGAATGGGAAAAGTTAATTTTCCAAATCATACATTTGCTGAAAAAAATTTCCATTGTGGTTATTATGCTGATGGCGATGATTTAGAGCATATTGTACATTTTAGAAAAGACACTTTAAATGATTATTTTAAAATGGAAAAACAAAAAGTACACTTTGCCAATAAAATTGTAACGACACTTTTTAAAGATCCAATTAAATGGTTTTTGTTAAAAAAGTCAGAACCATATCAAGCCTATAAGAGTCAGGATCTTTTAAAAATGAATCATTATTTTAACTAAAGAACAAGCAGTATGAGCAATTTTATTTTACTATTATCCATCCTATCAACATTTTTTGCAACTGAAAATCCAGAGCTGACGATCAAAATAAGCAATATCAACAAATTAAAAGGTGAGATTAAAGTTGGAATTTTTAATAAAGAACTGAATTTTTTAAAAGAAAATGCTACTTTAAAAAACTATTCCATAAAGGTCAAAGATAATTCGGTAATCTTGATTATAAATGATTTACCGAAAGGAGAATATGCTGTGACCATTTATCACGATGAAAATTCAGATAATCAATGTAATAGAAATTTTATAGGACTTCCAACGGAAGGTTATGGTTTTTCAAATAATTTTAAACCCAAATTTGGACCTCCAAAATTCAAAGATTGTAAATTTACACTAACTGAAAACAAGAGCCTAAATATTAAAATGATTAATTAAATATTAGTTGTTAATGAATTCGTAAAACAAAGTAATAAAACCTTACTGTTGTAAAGTAAATATAGCTTGTCCTTTGTTTTTTAGCTATAAAATTAAGTGGTTAAAAACTAAAAAAATAATGATTTTAAAATCCTAAATTTTCATCCAGGATTTTTTATAGTTATGCCTCTGATAACAGGGTTTATTTTAAAATATTTTAGAATATTTCAATTTATAAAGCATCATAACTATTTATTATTGCATCTAATTGTCATCGTGCAAGTACTAACATGTCCGTAATTTGAAAATAACTGATATCACTTTAAACTTGATTAAGCATTATTGTTAAAAACGTACATGACTTATACGGTTAAAACAAACCACATTATTTTATTCTAATTATTTAAAATATATTTACAATTATTATAACGCTTTAATTATCCGTCTATACTTTGATAACAACAATTCAGAATTCTAAAATCACAGCACAAATTAAACATCTTGGAGCGGAATTATGTTCACTTCAAAACAATCATGGTAAAGAGTATATGTGGGATGGAAAACCGCAATTCTGGGCTAAGCACTCCCCTATTTTATTTCCTATTGTTGGTACTTTAAAAAATGATTCTTATCATTATAACGATCAAAAATACACACTATCTCGACACGGTTTTGCTCGTGATATGGAATTTAGATTAAGTGATAAACAGGAAAACAGAGTTGTTTTTACTTTACACCATTCTGATAAGACTTTGATTATATATCCTTTTGAATTTGAATTACACCTTATTTATACAGTAATTGACAGCACTTTAACTATAGAATATGTAGTAATAAATGGTGGAAATTCAAAAATGCCATTTTCAATTGGCGGACATCCTGCCTTTTCTTTACCAAAAAATTTTGAAACCTATTCAATTATTTTTGAAAAAGAAGAAGCCTTAGAGTATCATATTTTAACGGATAATTTAATTATTAATGATAAAAAAGTCTTAGTATTGGAAAATAATTATCTTCCATTAAGCTATGAATTATTCAAAAATGATGCGTTAATATTTAAAAAAATAGAATCGAATTCTTTAATTATTCTTGAAAATAACCAACCATACTTAAAAGTTAGTTTTGAAGATTTTCCTAATCTTGGTATTTGGACGCTAGATAATGCTCCTTTTATTTGTATTGAACCTTGGTTTGGTTATTCTGATACTAATAATGGCATTAGTAATTTATTCGAAAAGGAAGGAATTCAAATTTTGAATCCAGCTGAAGTTTTCACTTCAAAATTTAGTATCGAAACCTATTAAAAACAATGGAATGTTATCTGTAAATTTTAGCCCTTTTCACAATTTAGAAACAAAACGTTTACTATTGAGAAGAGTAAATAATAATGATGTTAAAGAAGTATTAGCACTGCGATCTAATCCAGAAACAATGAAGTTTATTCCAAGACCTTTATTAATTAATGATCAAGATGCATTAGCACATATAGCCATGATCGACTTTAAAATTGATAATAATGAGGGGATTAATTGGGCTATAACATTAAAAGGCAGTGATAAATTAATAGGATTGATTGGTCATTATAGAATTAAAGAACAACATTATAGAGCAGAAATCGGCTATATGATACTTCCAGAATATAATGGCAAAGGTATTGTAACAGAAGCGGTAAATGCAGCAGTGATTTACGGATTTGATGTGATGCATTTACATTCTATTGAAGCTATAATACAACCTGCTAATTTAGCTTCTGCCAAAGTGTTGGAAAAAAGTGGATTTGTTAAAGAAGCTCATCTTAAAGAAAATGAATATTATGATGGTCGGTTTATTGATAGTGTGATCTATTCGATTGTAAATATTAAATAGCACTAATTATTTCTACGGGTATAAAAAACAAACTTAATCTTTACATTTGCAGCCGCTGCTTAATGAAATTATTTTTAAATTTTCACAGTTTATTTATTATGAAAAGATCATTACTTCTTTTTTTTACCTTTTTTACTATTTTTGTTCAAAGTCAAACTTATGTTAAAGTGAATGCATTAACTACTTTACTTACTATTCCAAATGTTGGTATAGAAACAAGCTTAGGAGCTAAGTCAACATTTAACTTCGATATATTAGCATCGCCATGGCGCTCTGTAAATGGAAAACCTAAAGAGTTTTATACTTTAATTCCAGAATATCGATATCATTTTCAAGAGAAATACAATGGTTTTTATGCTGGAGCTCATATAGGTATGACTTTATTTAATTTACAAAAATGGAATTATCTAAATAGTGATCGCTATGAAAAAGGATTTGGTTACGTTATAGGCGCAACTATTGGTTATCAACATAAAATTAATGATCGCTTTATGCTTGATTGTTTTTTAGGAGGTGGAAATCAACAAGGATTTTATCATGGCTATGAATTAACTACAGGTGAACGTTTTGATGGAGCGCAAAATTGGAATAAAAGTGGCGAATGGTTGCCTTACCGTGGTGGTGTTATGGTGTCCTACAAATTAAATTAGAACATTATTGTTTTAATTTAGACAAAGATTTTAAATATAATTCTTCTATTCTTTTTCTAGCCCAGTCTGTTTTTCTTAAAAAAGTCAGTGAAGATTTAAGACTTGGATTGTCAGTAAAGCATTTAATTTTAATAAGTTTACCTAACGTATCAAATCCATAATAATCTACTAATTGCTCTAAAATTGTTGCTAAAGTAATACCGTGAAGAGGGTCTTTTGATTTTGGATTTTCCATAACGCAAATATATAAAATCGAATTTATTATTCTTCAAATTTAAATACATGAAAAAAATTTTTATAATTCTGACCTTTTTTATTTTTCAACTAAGTATTGGACAGAATATAACTACCTATTATTTTATTCGTCATGCGGAGAAAATAGATGATTCTAAAAATCCAGATTTATCTAATACTGGTTTAGAACGAGCAAAATCATGGAATCAATTGTTTTCTCAGATAAAATTTGATGTAATATATTCTACAGATTACAATAGGACATTACAAACTGTAGAACCAATCGCAATTAGTCAAAATATAAAGACAACCATATACGATCCTAAAACCGTTGATATTAATAAATTTATAAAAAAAAATCTAGGTAAAAAAGTATTGATTGTAGGTCACAGCAACACGATTCCTAAATTTATAAACCAAATTATTGATCAAGAGGTTTATAAAGATATAGAGGATAATACCTTTGGAAATCTTTATATTGTTCATATTTTTCAAAACGAGATAAGTCACCAACTATTAAAATTATAAAATTTCATAAAATAAGAGAGTATAATGTATTCAAGATTTTATTTTCCGATTTAGATTATCAAAAAAGATTCATAAGTACTATTTTTATATTTTTATATACCTTTGCCGAATGCTAAAAACAATAAACATATTTAATAAAAGAGCCAAATTCGATTACGAAATAATTGAAACCTTTACTGCTGGAATTGTCTTAGCAGGTACCGAAATTAAATCTATTCGATTAGGTAAAGCAAATATCACAGAAAGTTTTTGCGAATTTAGTAATAATGAACTTTTTGCTATCAATACCTATATAGAAGAGTACACTTTTGGTAATCAATTTAACCACAAAGCACGAAGTGAACGCAAATTACTTTTAAAGAAAAAAGAATTAAAAGGTTTATTAAAAAGCGTTCAAGCAAAAGGATTAACCATTGTTCCTCTTAAATTATTTACCAATGAAAAAGGATTGGCTAAATTACAGATTGGTTTATGTAAAGGAAAGAAAACCTATGATAAACGAGAATCTTTAAAAGAACAAGATACTAAAAGAGATCTTGATAGGATAAAAAAGGCTTTTTAATGCAATAATCAATTAATTACCATATAAACTGAAATATAATTAAAAAAGTCAGGCAAAAAATTTTGATCTTTTACGGTCATCACAATATATATTCTAATTCTTATTTTCCAGTAAAGGAACAAATCGGAATTCTCCAAATTCATGTTTTTCAAACTGTGTGTCATTCACTCTAATGAGCAATGTCATAATTTGAACTTCTTCCCCTAACGGAATTACAAGCCTACCTCCTACTTTTAGTTGCGCCATCAAAGGCTGTGGAATAAATGGAGCTCCTGCCGTAACAATAATACTATCAAATGGTGCATAACTTGGTAACCCTTTATATCCATCTCCAAAAGATAAATGCTTTGGTCGAATATTTATTTTTGGAAACAAATTAGCCGCTTCTTTGAACAATTCTTTTTGTCTTTCTATACTAAAAACTTTGGCACCCATAGTACACAAAACAGCAGTTTGATAACCGGAACCTGTTCCTATTTCTAATATTTTATGATCTTTTTTAACTTCTAATAACTGCGATTGAAAAGCAACGGTATAAGGTTGTGAAATAGTTTGTCCTGCTTTTATAGGAAAAGCTTTATCTTCATAGGCGTGTCCCTGAAACCCGGACTGCAAGAATAAGTGTCTTGGTATTTTTTTTATTGCTTCCAAAACACTTTTATCAGTAATCCCTTTTTGTTTTAGAATGCTTACTAACTGATTCCGAAGTCCTTGATGTTTTGCTGTATCTTCCAAAATTGAATATTGTTTTTGGGCAAAAATAGCGGTAAAAACGGCAATAAACAAGTATCAAATTCTGGATCTTTTTATTACCAATATTATAGAATTAGGTATTTTAAAAAATTGATTTTTAATTTTTATTCCTATTTTTGTATAAAGAACATTATTATGCTGAAAATTGGAGTTTTGGGTGCTGGTCACTTAGGAAAAATACATTTACGTTTATTACAACAGTCCGATAAATACGAATTAGTGGGCTTTTACGATCCAAATCAAGAAAATGCAGAGAAAATTGCTAAAGAATTTGGATATAAACATTTTAACACCATTGCTACTCTTATCCATGCTGTTGATGTAATTGATATTGTCACCCCAACGCTTTCACATTATAAATGTGCAAAAGTGGCTATCAAATCAGGCAAACATGTATTTATAGAAAAGCCAATTTCAAATACAATTGAAGAAGCAGATGAAATCATTGCTTTGGCCAAAGAATATAATGTAAAAGGTCAAGTAGGTCATGTTGAAAGATTTAATCCTGCCTTTATCGCTACCAAAGATATGATTGAAAACCCTATGTTTATTGAAGCGCATCGACTTGCTGAATTTAATCCTCGTGGTACTGATGTTCCTGTAGTGTTAGACTTGATGATTCATGACATTGATGCTATCTTAAGTGTCGTAAATTCAAAAGTAAAGAATATTAGCGCCAGTGGTGTTTCTGTTATTAGCGACACTCCAGATATTGCAAATGCGCGGATTGAATTTGAAAATGGTTGTGTTGCAAATCTAACAGCGAGTAGAATTTCAATGAAAAATATGCGTAAGTCTCGTTTTTTCCAAAAAGATGCTTATATATCGGTTGATTTCTTAGAAAAAAGATGTGAAGTAGTTAAGATGAAAGATGCGCCTGAAATTCCCGGCGATTTTGATATGATCTTGCAAAATGCAGAAGGTGTGAAAAAGCAAATCTACTTTTCAAATCCTGATGTTGAACAAAACAATGCCATTCTTGATGAATTGGAATCATTTGCGAATGCGATAAATACTAATACCACTCCTGTGGTAACATTAGAAAACGCTACAGAAGCGTTACGAGTAGCCTACCAAATTATAGATTGTTTCAAGAAATAAAAAAGTCCAATACTATATTTGATGTATTAGGAAACTAAAACTTGAAACAATAAACTTTAAACAGAAAAAAAACAGAATGAAAACAATAGCTGTAATTGGAGCGGGAACAATGGGTAATGGGATCGCTCATACTTTTGCGCAAAGCGGTTTTACCGTAAAATTAATTGATGTATCTGAAAAATCTTTGGATAAAGGGATGAACACTATCGCTGCTAATCTTGATCGAATGGTCTCTAAAGGAACAATAACTCAAGAAGATAAAGCAAAAACGATAACTAATATAATCACCTACACCGATATAAAAGATGGAGTTGTGGGAGCAGATTTAGTGGTTGAAGCCGCTACCGAAAATGTCGAACTTAAACTTAACATATTTAAGCAATTAAATGAGGCTTGTTCTGATAACACTATTTTAGCGACTAATACTTCTTCCATTTCAATAACTCAAATTGGAGCTACAGTATCGCATCCGGAACGAGTTATTGGAATGCATTTTATGAATCCAGTTCCTATTATGAAACTCGTTGAAATCATTCGTGGTTATAACACATCGGATGAAGTGACTAAAATAATTATGGACTTATCTGAAAAGTTAGGAAAAACTCCAGTTGAAGTAAATGATTATCCAGGATTTGTTGCTAATAGAATTTTGATGCCCATGATCAATGAAGCCATAGAAACCTTATACAATAAAGTTGCTGGTGTTTATGAAATTGACACGGTAATGAAATTGGGGATGGGACATCCTATGGGACCGTTGCAATTAGCTGATTTTATAGGATTAGACGTATGTTTAGCCATTTTGAATGTGATGTATGATGGCTATAAAAATCCAAAATATGCACCTTGTCCATTATTAGTCAATATGGTTCGAGCAGGAAAAATGGGTGTAAAATCAGGTGAAGGTTTTTATGATTACTCCGAAAATAAAAAGGCTGAAAAGATTTCAAAACAGTTTTCTTAAAAATTAAGGCTATAAAAAATCTAAGTCAAATATTGAATATGAACTATTTACAATATCACAAAATAAATTAAAAAACAACAATGTCTATTCAAACCAAACTAGAATCCATTAAATCATCATTACCTTCAAAGATAACATTAGTTGCAGTATCTAAAACGAAACCTGTCTCTGATTTGATGCAAGCCTATGAAATAGGTCAACGTATTTTTGGTGAAAATAAAATCCAAGAAATGGCTGAAAAATGGGAGACTATGCCTAAAGATATACAATGGCACATGATAGGTCATGTACAAACTAATAAAGTGAAGTTTATGGCTCCATTTGTGAGCTTAGTTCACGGCGTGGACAGTTTAAAACTATTGCAAGAAATTAATAAGCAAGCTAAAAAAAACAATCGTGTCATTGATTGTTTGTTGCAAATTCATATTGCAGAAGAGGAGACTAAATTTGGTCTTGATGATGATGAATTAAATTCGCTTCTTTCTTCGGATGATTTGGTTCAAATGGAGAATATTAGAATTACTGGACTAATGGGAATGGCTACTTTCACAGAAAACCAAAACCAAGTAGAAAAAGAATTTCAACATTTGAAATCTATTTATGATAGGATAAAGTTATCAAATAACGCAAATTGCCAAATAGATACATTATCGATGGGAATGTCTGGGGATTACCAACTTGCAATTGACTGTGGAAGTACTATGATTCGAATAGGAAGTAGTATCTTTAGCGCACGAACTCCTGAAGGAGAAACAAAATAATATGAAAAAAAATATTTTTATTAACAATTACAATTTTCCCCTTTTGGGGCATGGGGGCTTATGTACGCAATACTTGACATAGAAACCACTGGAGGTCAATTTAACGAAGAAGGAATTACTGAGATCGCAATTTATAAATTTGATGGGCATGAAATAGTGGATCAATTTATTAGTTTAGTGAATCCTGAAATTCCTATTCAGCCATTTGTTGTAAAACTTACTGGAATAAATAATGAAATGTTACGCTCGGCACCAAAGTTTTTTGAAGTAGCTAAGCGTATTATTGAAATAACTAATGATTGTATTGTGGTTGCTCACAACGCCTCTTTTGATTATAGAATATTAAGAACTGAATTTCGTAGATTAGGTTATACTTTTCAAGCTAAGACGTTATGTACAGTTGAATTATCAAAGAAATTACTACCAGAACAACCCTCACACAGTTTAGGGAAATTAGTACGAGCTCTTGGAATTCCTATGTCTGATAGACACAGAGCTAGTGGAGATGCGCTAGCTACAATTAAACTTTTTAAAATACTATTAGAAAAAGATTTAGAAAAATCAATAGTAAAAGATCTGATTAAACTTGAAATAGAAAAAGGAATCACACCTAAATTATTAGATATAATTTCACATTTGCCCTCTACAACAGGAGTTTATTATATTCATAACGAAAAAGGTAATCTAATATACATTGGCAAAAGCCGAAATATTAGAAAACGCTTAAATCAACATTTTACAGGTACATCAGCTAAATGTAAAAAAATTCAGTCACAAGTTTTTGCGGTGACTTATGAAGAAACGGGAAGTGAATTGATCGCACTTTTAAAAGAAAGTCAAGAAATAAAAATTAATAAACCTATTCTGAATAGAGCACAGCGTAAAAGCATTTTTCAGCTAGCATTGTATGCTGAAAAGGATGATAAAGGATATATAAATCTTAAACTACAAAAAGCAGACGGTAGAAAAAGAGAAATAACATCTTTTACTTCTATCCAAGAAGGCAAAAACGCTTTGTTTAATATAACAGCTCATTATAATTTATGCCAAAGATTGAATGGTTTATACCAAAGTAAGACCAATTGTTTTCAATACTCTATCAAGGAATGCGATGGTGCTTGTATGGGTTTAGAGTCTCCAGAAGTATATAATGCAAGGGTAAATGAGTTTATCGAAAAAAACAGCTTTGAAAACCAAAGTATGATTTTACTAGATAGAGGTAGAAATATTAGTGAACGATCAGCTGTTTTAATAGAAAATGGGATTTATAAAGGCTACGCTTTTTATGATTTGAATTACCAAGTCAATAATATTGATATTCTACGAAATATAATTATTCCAATGCAAAACAATCGAGATACTAAAAATATTATAAAGGGACAATTGAGGAAAAGTAAAACAATAAAAACTTTAAATTTTTAATAGAATAGGATCAAATCACTGATTAATGGAAAAAATAAAGTCGAAATTTGACATATTTAGACAAAAAGTAAATATCATTATCTACGGGACAAATACCGTCTCCGGAAGATTATTTGATTTGGTTTTGTTGGGTGTAATATTGACTAGCGTCATAGCTGTGATGCTTGAAACAGTTCAAGGATTTGATGTAAAATACCACAAGGAACTTATAATAATTGAATGGATAATCACCATTTTTTTTACAATCGAATATATCCTTCGGATCATATCAATTAAGAAACCCATTAAATACATTTTTAGTTTTTATGGAATTGTGGATTTATTGGCTACGCTACCCATGTATTTATCACTGTTTTATTTGGGTACGAGTGTATTGACCGTTTTAAGAGCAGTTCGACTACTTCGATTATTCAAAATTTTAAAGTATAAACAATTTACAAATCAGTCTATTAATTTAAAGGAAGCTTTAGCGGCTAGTAAAGGGAAAATCCTAATATTTATGTATTTTATGCTTGTTAGTAGTGTAATAATTGGCTCGTTGATGTATGTAGTGGAAGGAAAAGCAGGCGGATTTACAAGTATTCCTATTAGCATTTACTGGACAATTGTAACTTTAACAACGGTAGGCTATGGCGATATTTCGCCTATTACACCATTAGGTCAAGCCATTGCATCATTTGTAATGATTATGGGTTATGGAATTATTGCCGTTCCTACTGGCATTGTCTCTGCAGAGTTTGCAAGTTATACAGGAAATAAAACACCTCCTAAAAATAGTAACACATGTCCCCATTGCGGTGCAGAAGGACATGAATCAAATGCAAAATTTTGCTATCGTTGTGGCGGACAACTTTAAATAGAACAAATAGGTGTATTCAGCCAATTTAAATTTACCATCATACGTTAATACCACTATGAAATATTTAATTACCATTGTTGGACCGACTGCTATAGGAAAAACATCTTTGAGTGTAGAACTCGCTAATTATTTTAATTGTGAAATCATATCTTGCGATAGCAGACAGTTTTACAAAGAAATGAAAATTGGTACTGCCACTCCTTCTGATTCTGAATTAGAGGCAGCAACACATCATTTTGTTCAAAATAAATCTATTTTTGAAAACTATACAGTAGGAGATTTTGAGAAAGAAGCCATCACTAAATTAGAAGAATTATTTTTAAAAAATGATTTTGCAATAGTCGTGGGTGGATCAGGGTTATATGTTGATGCTATATTAAAAGGATTTGATGAATTTCCTGAAGTTAATCCTATAATTCGTCAGCAGATAAATTCTAATTATGAGAAATTAGGTATTGAGTATTTACAACAGCAACTAAAAGTATTAGATCCAAGTTATTTCGAAGCTTTAGCTGTTAATAATCCGCAAACATTACAAAATCCGCAGCGTATGATGCGATTTGTAGAGGTTTGTACAGGTTGTGGAAAACCCTATTCGTCGTTTTTAAACCAGAAACAAAACAGTCGAAACTTTATTCCTATTTTAATAGGCTTAGATGCTGAAAGAGAAATAATATACAATCGAATTAATAGTCGTGTAGATAGTATGATAAACGAGGGTTTACTGGAAGAGGCAAGAAATCTTTTTCAATATAAGGATCTTAACGCGTTGCAAACAGTAGGCTATAGAGAATTGTTTCGCTTTATGGATGGAGAAATTTCATTAGATTTTGCAATTGACGAAATTAAGAAAAATACAAGACGTTTTTCTAAACGACAGTTAACTTGGTTTAAACGAAATCACAATATTAGATGGTTTGATTATAAAACTGCTGTAGATGGCATTATCTCTTATGTCAATTTAAAAAAACAAAGTGCTGTCTAAATTTTTATAAAATAATAATACTCGTAATCTATGTCAATAGCTTCAAATTTCACGTCAATTTTAAGTAAAGACTGGGAAATCAATTTTACGCAATGTGCGCCAAATGGTTATTTAAAATATACTGAATTATGCAATATGCTTCAGCTAACGGCCGCTGCTCATTCAGAAACTGGTGGTATCAGTTTTACTGACATGCAGGAATTTGATCAAGCATGGGTATTGAGTCGAATACGGGTTGAAATTCAGCAATTACCACAATCAGGTGATACTGTAACCGTAAAAACATGGATTAATTCTTTAGAAAATTCTCGCTCCATTCGTGCATTAGAAATGTATTTGAATGGTAAAAAAATAGTGGGTTCTGAAACTTTTTGGGCTGTATTTAATACTAAAAGACGGCGACCAGAAGCTTTGGCTTTGCCCTTTTCACATTTTGAATTATATCCCGAAAATAGAGCAACCGCTATTGCCATGTCAAAAATTGATGTCAAGCATGATAAAGAAATTAAATTTGAAAAAACGATCTCTTTATCAGATTTAGATATTGTAAATCATGTCAATAATGTTAAGTATCTAGAATGGTGTATCGATTTAATTGATGTCAATTTAATTCTAAAACAACAATTAGAAAGTTTTGAGATGAATTTTTTAAAAGAATTATCATTAAGAGATACAGTATCAATTCATGAAAATATATCAAAAAGTAAAACTGTTTTTTCCATAACGAAGGAAGATAAAAATTGCTTTGCTTTACTATTGAATTGGAAATAAATCAGCATACATGATAATATTATTTTTCAAATAATGTAACTCTAATATAAATGCCCTTAAAAAGTTTTAAACTTTCTAAGGGCATTTTTTTTGATAAAATGGTATTTTCTAACTTTTTAAAATATGTGAATTTGTCATATTTAAAGCTATAAGGATATTGAATACATTTTAGTTTTTGATAAAAAAATACTCAATTAAAAGTCAATAATCGTTAAGTCAATATCATAATTTTAATGATGATGACTAATTGAGAATTATTTGTAAATAATTTATTATTTTGACCACTCAGCAATACTATCTTTATTCATCTTAACGTAATCTTGATTTTTAGCTGTTTCTGCTGCTGCAAGTGAAGCTTTAGCAGTATCGATTGCTCCTTTTTTATCACCTAATTTTGCCTGAATTAAAGATTTTAATCTGTTATACCAAAAAGGTTTATCTTTTGACATATCCAGTGACTTATTGATGTATTCTAATGCTTTTGCATTATCACCATTAGATTGAAATAAAAATTGCGAAGCAGCAAAATAATCACCTGCCGCAGGACCTGCTAATCCTCTTTCAATATTTGCAGTTGCTTTCTTTTGAGTTGGAACTTCAAATTTTACAGCAGCGTAGGAATTTTCCCAATAAATTTCTAAATAAGCAAAATTGTTATCTACATTGCTTAGTCCAATTGTAAAAGTCTCTACACTTTTATTTGAAGTTTCAGGTTTTACAGTTGTTTTAAGGGCAATATTTTCCTCTTTCCATTCTTCTGGATTACCCCAGTTATCAGTGGTTTTGTAAAAAATGATTTCCCAACTTTCAATTTTAGGAATAGTGTATAAAGAATATTTTCCTTTTTTTAAAGTTTTCCCATCAATAATCACATCATCACTAAAAGATACTGTTGTGTTTTCATTGGCGCCAGTTCTCCATAATTTCCCAAACGGAATTAAATTGCCAAAAACGACTCTTCCTCTCGCACTTGGTCTTGAATAATTAATCTCAACATCAGTTAACCCAACAGGCTGCATGATTGTTGCTTTAGGACTTGATTGAGGCGTTTTAATTTGTGCTTCAATAGTAAAATTTGCTAGCATGATCGCTAATACAATTATTATTTTTCTCATTTTTAGTTGGTTTTTTTATGATCGTCAAAAATACTGATTCGCTATTTTATTATTGTTAATTACTTCTTAAATTAGAATGCATAAACTTGACCTTATTACAATCTAATTCATTAAAGTGATTGATAACAATATCAGCTTCTGATAAGTCTTGTGCTTCTGAATGAATACTATTATACCCCACACAAAAAATTCCTGCAGCTTTTGCCGCTTTTATACCATTTGTACTGTCTTCAATGACAATACAATTTTGCTTAGGAGCAATTGATAAGCTGGCAGCATAATTAAATATGGCAGGATCTGGTTTTGACTTTGGAAAATCTTCACCGCTTATCAAATGAGTAAAATATTGATGTAAATTAAACCTAGTAAAAACACGTTCTATCGTTACTTTTGATGCCGACGAAGCAAGTATTAACTGAATTTTGTTTTCATATAAATCTTTAATTAGTTTTTCTACACCATCGAGTAATTTTAAGTCAGCTTTGCTATCGAAAGCCTCATTAAATATCGTTCTTTTCCTCCGTATTAAATCTTCTACATCATGCTCAATAGTAAACAGTTCTTTTAATTTCTGAAAAGTATTGCGAGTAGAAAAACCGGTGAAAGAAGTGTATATTTCCTCAGTGACATGAATATCTAACTCTTTAAATTGTTTAAAATAAGCGTAGCGATGCACTGGTTCTGTATCCACAATGACGCCATCCATGTCAAAAATTACTGTTTGTATCATTTTTTTTTGTTAGAGGGTTATTTGTTTAATTGTTTAATTGCTTGATTGTTTAATTGTTTAATTGCTTAATTGTTTAATTGTTTAATTGTTTAATTGGTTAATCCTTTGTAGGGTTTAATGTTCAAATAATTTAACGATAATTTACCGATAATGTACTTAAGGGTTTACTTGCAAATAGGTTAGTTATAAATTTGTGAATATTGAAAATTCACTTTAAACCATCAATCATTGACCATTCACCACTACAAGCTAATCACTAATGACCATTCACTAACCACGAATCAAGAATCACCAATCACCAATCACGAATCACCAATCACCAATCACGAATCACGAATCACGAATCACCAATCACCAATCACCAATCACCAATCACCAATCACCAATCACCAATCACCAATCACCAATCACGAATCACGAATCACCAATCACCAATCACCAATCACGAATCACTCTTTCCTTACCAAATAGCGAATCACTGTCTCCGCTGCATAAAGCCCGAACAAGCAAGGCATATAACTATTTGTCCCATAAAATGACTTTTTATAATTAGAACCATCCGTCATTTTTAAACTCGCTTCATCTTGAATTTCCGATGAGAAAACGACTTTTAGTTTATCAATTTTCACCTCTTTTAAACGTTTACGAATTGTTTTTGCCAAAAAGCAGTTCTGCGTATTTCCAATATCAGCTACCTTGACTTTTGAAGCATCAACTTTGCCGCCAGCTCCCATACAACTAATGATTTTTACTCTTTTTCGCTTTGCCCCAATAATCAAATTCAATTTTGGCGTTACGCTGTCAATGCAATCTAAAACATAATCAAAATCCTCTGAAACAATTTCAAAAGCACGCTCTGGTGAAAGAAATTCAGTTATCCGAGTTAGATTTAATTCTGGATTGATATCCATTATTCGATCGCCAACTAAAGTAACTTTAGATAAACCTACGGTAGAATGTAAAGCTATTAATTGCCTGTTTATATTGGTAATATCAACAACATCGCCATCTACAATTGTCATATTGCCTATTCCAGCTCTTACTAAAAATTCCGCTGCAAATGAACCCACTCCTCCCAGTCCTACAACTAAAACATTCGCATTTTTTAAATTATCTATTCCTTCTTTTTTGAAAAGAAGTTCACTTCTCTCTAACCACTTTGTCATTAATATTATTTTAAATTTAAAAGATTATTAAATAAATTATTATTTAGTATTCCTTTTTAAATACATCTACAAAATTTCTATTTATTAACTGCTTCATTTCCTTAACTGATATTCCTTTGTATTTTGCCGCTAATTGATAAACGGTTTCAATTCCCTCTTCAGCTATATCCGTTTCTAAAAAAATTCTATTGGCAGGAACCCTTTTAAAAACCTCCTCCAATTCTGGATTTCGCAATAAGTATTTCCCAAACGAAATATAAAAACCATTTGAAATTAACTGATTTGCCACTTGGCTATTTTTAGAGAATCCATGAATGATCATTGGAACTGAAATATTTAATCTTTTTTTAGTTTCAATAACTTCTTGAAAAGCTGCTACACAATGAATGACGACTGGCTTGTTGTGTTTTTGAGCTAAAAGCAATTGTCTTTCAAAAACAATTTGCTGTAACTCCATATCAACTTCAATCCTTTTATCGAGTCCACACTCACCTATTGCTAAACAATTAGGCTCTAATAATTTAGATTCGATTATAGCAAGATCAGCATTGACCCTATCTTTGACAATATACCAGGGATGAATCCCAATGGAATAACAGGGAAATGCAACATCAAAATCCTGAGGATATTGATTGACTAAATCTAAAACATTAGCTTGATTTGTAGATTTGTGTGTATGTACATTAAAGAATTCCATTATTCGTGAAATTTTTTAACACCTGCTTTTATTTCAATATTCAAATCATTTTCTAGCGGAACAATAGGGCAGGAATATTTATAATTGTAAGCGCAATACGGATTGTATGAAGTATTAAAGTCAATGGCAAGGGTATCTCCTTTTGGTATTTCTAAATCAATATACTTCCCTCCTATATAACTTTCTTTGCCAGATGTCAAATCAAAGAAAGGTAAGAACAAATGATTCTTATATTTCTTTTGTTTTGAAAGCGCAATATTTCGATATACATTCAATTTAAAATCTGATTCATTGATTGTAAAATAAACTTCGCCGTATTTGACATACATTGGTTTTCTATCAGTGGTCGTTTTCATTTCAAAAGGTTTCTCCTTTTTTGTACGCACAAATTTAGCAACCACAAAAAAAGTTTCATCAGCGGGATAAAAATCTAAACTTTTAAAATTAGCTAAATCTTCGGCTAGTAGCGGACTTGTTTTAGCATTAGCATATTCTGCGTTTAAGTCGTTTTGGAATTTAGTAACCGCAACCGAATCAAATTGCTGTTGGCCAAAACAGAAGGTTAAAGGTGTAAAAAAAATAAAAAGCAGTAGCATTCTCATTTTGAAATTTTTATGCAAAAATAGTTTAAAGTTTACAAGGGCACAAAATTATGACGGCAAACTTAGGTTGAAAAACTGCTTGACAACGTCATCATTTTTTTTACAAATTTAAAAAAAATCAGGATGAAAGTTCTAATCCTAAGCCCAGATCGTTCCAAAATGTCGGGAGATATCCTTTTATTTTTTTTCAAAAAAAAATAAAAGATTGTAGCGAATAGCTGGAAATTGCTCCTAAAAAACGTTGTAAATTTGCAGCACAGAAATACAACTTATGTTCAAAACCGCTTTTCAACGTTACATCAATAATTACCGAGGATTTACCAGAGAAATCTGGATTTTAACTTTAATTACGTTTATCAACAGGGCGGGAACGATGGTTTTACCGTTTTTATCAAAATATTTAAAAGAAGATTTGAATTTTTCATACGAACAAGTGGGCTGGATCATGGTTTGTTTTGGTTTTGGCTCCATGTTAGGTTCGTGGCTAGGCGGTAAACTTTCGGACAAAATAGGATTTTACAAAATAATGGTTTTCAGTCTATTTACCAGCGGATTGCTATTGTTTGCCGTACAATATGTACGTACTTTCTGGGGATTATGTTTTGCCATGTTTGCCATTATGACTGTTGCTGATATGTTTCGCCCGGCCATGTATGTGTCGTTAGGCACTTATGCCAAACCTGAAAACCGCACTAGAGCGCTTACTCTCGTTAGACTTGCTGTAAATTTAGGATTTACCGCTGGACCCGCTTTAGGAGGATTAATCATTATGAATTTAGGATATAGCGGACTCTTTTGGGTCGATGGCGCTTCTTGTATTGTATCAATTTTAATTTTTACATTACTTGTAAAAGAGCGAAAAAAACCAGCGGATTTGACTGTTTCAGAGACTGTGACCGAAATTCCAGCTTCCGTTTTCACCGATAAAGTATTCTGGATTTTTCTATTTGTATGTTTTATCACGGCCGTGCTTTTCTTTCAGCTTTTTACTACATTGCCGTTGTACCACAACGAAAAATTTGGTCTGACTGAATTGCAAAGTGGTCTTTTATTATCACTAAACGGCCTGCTAATTTTCTTTTTTGAAATGCCAATTGTAAGCATTAGCCAGCGCAAAAACATCGACAAACTTAAAATTATTCTTTGGGGTTGTTTGCTAATGTCTATCAGTTTCTATGTTCTATTAATCAATGTTTGGGCAGGAATGCTAATTGTAAGTATCCTTTTTATCACTTTTGGAGAAATGTTTATCTTCCCATTCTCCAATTCTTTTGCATTAAGTAGAGCACCAAAAGGTCATGAAGGACGTTATATGGCTTTGTTCACAATGAGTTTCAGTTTAGCGCATATCGCCAGTTCAAAAACGGGACTGGAAATTATAGCCAACTTTGGGTACCAAACCAACTGGTTCGTGATGGGAACACTGGGAATACTCTCGGTTGCGGGTTGTATTTGGTTACAGAAACTCGTTAAAGCCGAACAATAATAATTATTATTTGGGCGTGACCCCATTGAAAAAAGGGGCTAAGCAACTAGTAAGTTACTTAGCCCCTTTTTTCAGTGCAGTCGGGCTATACGTTACAATCTTTTTATTGCTCACGCAAAAAAAGGATTTTCACTGCTATCCCTCACGCGCTCAAATTTTCATAAGAACTTTTACGTTCTTTACTGACTAATAATTTCTAAATACTCAATCTTTTTTGTAAGGATATAATTGTGAGTTTGTCCTTCGTCTACTTTCAGGATGACAAAATAAATAGCTTTAGAAAATTAACTAACAAAGAACAGGAAATTATGCACATATTATGGAAGATCAAAAAAGCTTTTGTAAAAAGAAATACTTGCATAAATCCGTGAGGATGAACCACATTATAATACCTTGTTAACTATCGTTCAAAATCTAGGAGAAAAAGGATTCGGTGACCATAATGCTTTTGGAAATACTTATTAATACTTACCTGTTGTTACTATTGAATCCTACTTAGATCGAATTATCCACTCGGCAATCTGCTTTGAACTCAAGGGAGAATCCATGAGAAAAAAAATGAAAAAACAGTAAAAATTTTCGTCTAATTTTAACTCAAGAAATGATCATCAAAACTACTATACACTCTGCTTCGGAATGAGGTGCACAGTTTCATCGGAATAATTAGTAGGGACTTCATAATTAACTGTTACATTTATTTAAATTTATATTCGATTCCAAAATTGATAAATCTACTAAAAACCGCGTTTTTATTCTCTGTAAAAATTACTTGATTAAAATCTTTTGTAATAAACTGATTCGCATTAAATAAATTTGAAAATGTTAAGCTGATGTTGATTTTATTAGTTCTTTTATTAATCGAAATATCTAAATTAGAAAAATTGTCTTTATTGATAAAGAAGTATACATTTCTATAAGTACTCATTACGATCAGAGATTTATTTAAAAAATTAGACTTCAAGGTTATACTATTACTAATAAACTCTAAGTTATTTTTAAAATCGCTTAAGTCGTTTTTAAAGATAAAATGGGAGTATTTTGAAAAATAATTAAAGTCAAAATTTCCTTTAAGTTTACTGTCGATTTTTAAACCTAACAAATATCGTTCAGAAAAATTTTCTCTGATTATATTTTCAAATATAAAGTTAGATTTATTGCTTAATAGTTCTGGTTCAAAAGTGATTTTAAACGGAAGTTTTTTAAAATTTTTTACAAAAGTTGTAGAAAATGCTGTGTAGCTATTATCTAATTGATTTGCTTGCTGTAATATAATATCATTTAAAAAAGATTGATTGTCAAGATTTCTCGCTTTTCCATGTAATATTGCAGAAGTTATTTCTACTTTAAATTCTTTAAAAATTTTGAAGTAAGCAATTGAATAAGTTTCATTATTTGTTGGTGTTAAACCCAAAGATTGCTTAAAAATGGTTTGAAAATTTGATAAATATAGACCGTTCAACGTTTTTTCTAATGGAAATTTACCAATATTATTTGATGCAATCAAGGTGAAATTTGATGTTTCATTTGATGAAAAAACAATGTTTACATTGTATTGAAAATAAGATGGTTTTGTAATGACATTTGGAATCTCAATTTTTGATAGTTCCATATTTGCGTTAAGTATAAACAACCCAATTGAATTTTGATAATTATACAATAATGAATTTGTGTTGTATGACAATTTTTGTCTGGGGTTCAAAAAATCAAAATTTGAATCTGTTGAATTACTTGATTTTTTTTCGTTTTGCAATGAATTCGACATATATTTATAACCAAAAAAGTGATTTCCGAAGTTGCTCTTTTGATTTATCTTTAACTCTGACACAAAATTACGTTCTGTATTACTATTTATTTGATTAAATGAAAATAGCGATTGTAATATTGATGAGCCAAAAAAATTGGCTACATTAAGATTGTCGGTTTGCAAATTATTATTCAATACATAATTCTCATCAGAAAAAGAAATGTTAGAAATTAAACCTGTTTTCTTGCTAAAAACGTACTCAAGTGAATTGTTAAAAAACATACTATTTGAATTATGTTTATTTTTAAAATCGTTTTGATTTTGTGAACGATTTAAATTGTCCAAATTATTTTCAAACCAAATATAATTTAGATCGGTTTTTAATTTTATTTTGTCCGATGTATGTTTAAGTTGTATTTTATTTTTTGAATTGTACTCCTTTTAAGTATTATTTAAATCTATATTGTTTATCAAATCATTGATATAGAATTGGTTTGTAAAACTTTGGTTTTTCATAAAATGATAGTTATTGAAACTACCAATAAACAAATCTGTTTTTTCGTCAATAACATAGTTTATTGAAATTCCTAAGATAGAATTATCGTTTTGAGTAAAATTATTAAATCCATATAACTCGTCACTTAAACCTTTCCGTTTTTTAACTTCATTGTAATCAATGGGTAAGGACATTATTTTTGCATTTGCTTCCTCGCCAATGTTCCGAATTTGCGCTAATGAAATTTTGTTATTTCCAAAATTTGTGTTTTCGCCAAAAGCCTGAATGTTTACTTTTTTATTAAGGGAAAATAAATTGGAATATCCCCCAAATTTCTCATTGTTTTGGTAACCAAAGTTTCCTTGAATATTCCCAAAAAATGATTTGTTTAAATCTTCCTTTAATTTTATGTCTAAAACTGCAAATTTGCCATCGTCTAGTAAACTTTCTTTTAGTTTGTTATTTTTTTCATCAAATCGAACCTCTATTTCTTTTATATCATTTGGCGATAAAGTTTGCGTTAATAATGCGCTTCCTAAATCCGAAACTTCTTTGCCATCAATAATTACTTTTCTGATAATTTTACCGTTAACTTCAATTTCGCCGTTGGCTTGAATTTTAAAGCCTTGAATTTTTGCTAGAACCTGTTCTAAATTGTTGTCGTAAACATCTTTCAGCTTGTCAATGTTATAAATTATGGTGTCTTTCTTTACAATTATTGGCGGTTTTGACACTATTTGTACTTCTTTGAGTTCAATAATTTCTGAACCGTTAAGCACAATTTCTAAACTAATTAGTTGCTTGGTATCTGTTCCAACAACAATGTTTTGATTGAACTTTTTATAACCAAATTTTCTGCCTTCTACTAAATAAATTCCCTCTAACAATTGTTTTTCCAGTTGAAAATTCCCGATACTATCTGATTTTGTGTACTCTATTATTTTGCTATTTTCGTATAAAATTACGTTAACACCAGCTAAAGATGAATTGTTTTCATCTTTAGCTGTACCTTTAATTGTGGTTTGACTATATGTATCCAATGATATTAGAGTGAAAACAATCAAAAAGAATATTTTGTTGCTATTCATTTTAATTAATTTTCTCTTGAATATAAAATTTCAAATTTATCAACTTTTGTTCCTTTTGTAATATCTTTTAGTAGTTCTTTGTTTTTAAAATCTATACTTTTTAATTTATATTTTGAATTAGAATTTTCATATTCAATTTCTAAAATTAGTCCCGGTAATCCAGCGTATCTTTCCGGACCAGCTGATAAAGGGATTTCGGTTGTAAACCAAGCAAATACTTTCCCGAAATAATAAGGGTCATTTTTATCAACCTCATAAGAATCAGAGCTTGCTTTTATAGCCTTATATCCATTAATTATTTTAGTTTCTTTTGTAATTACCCATTTAAAATCATTTTTCCATTCAGCCGTTATTAACTTTTTATTAATATTACGTTGTTCTCTAAATACAGCAGTATCCAGATTATAATTATTTTGAGGTGTGCTGATACTTACTTATCTTTTATTATATTTACGGTATGGAAAAGTTTACAGGAGAAAGTATTTTAGAATTCACAGATAAGTTTAAAACTGACTTAGATTGTTTGGAATATTTAGCTGAAATAAAGTGGCGAGAGGGTTTTAAATGTGTAAAATGTAACCATACAAAATTCACAATTAGGAAAAAGAATTTTGCAAGAGATTGTAATGCTTGCCACCATATTGAAAGTTCAATTGTGTCGACTATTTTTCATCGCGTTCGCTTTGGTTTACGTAAAGCCTTTGTAATTGTTTTTGAAATGAGTGCCACAACAAAAAGTTTATCA
>NZ_JAXCIA010000007.1:0-138988 GCF_035985025.1 Flavobacterium sp. PL11 | reverse complement strand
ACTTTAAGGAAACCGCCGTACACGTAAGTACATACGGTGGTGTGAGAGGACGACAAAGTCAAGGTTTAAACTTAACTTTGTCTCCTACTTTAATTTGTTTTTATCTAAATGTATTTTTAGAAATTAATTCTATTTTACTAGCGTACTACCAATAAGAAATTAGTTATAAATTGTATGAATCATATCAAAATACTTGAGAAATAGTGGAATGTTGAAGAACTAATTTTAACTTGTTTTACATATAATAGAATGCTACTATTATAATGATAAGAGAATTAATAGTCTGAAAATGAATTTTATAAGTTTAAAATTACATAAAAATCAATGTTATGATTTTATGGGCTAAAGGAAAAAAGTTCAATATTTAAAAAAAAAATAGTCTTAAGTTATTGTAACAAATTTTAACCTTTATTATTTTGAGAAAATCCTATCATCATGTGATTATATTTGGTTATTATATTTTTTTTTAAGGACTTATTTTTGATTTATTAAAAATTTAATTTGCTTGTAATGATTTAAACAATACTATTTAAACTTTTGTTTTAGTACAGTACAATACTTAGATAGAATAAATTACTAACCTTAAATTATCAATTTATGAAAAATTATTTATTTCGAAGATTTCTCTTATTAGGAATTTTCATGGTTTGTGGTATTATGAAAGCGCAAACGATTACTGGGATAGTATCCGAAGCTTATGGTCCATTACCAGGAGCAAGCGTTTTAATTAAAGGAACAACTATTGGTGCACAAACAGATTTAGATGGAAAGTTTCAAATAAGTGGTGTTACAAATGATGCGGTATTAATATTCTCCTACATTGGATATATTAGTCAAGAAGTTTCTGTAAAAGGTCAAAAAACAATAAACGTTACATTGAAAGAAAATGCCCAAGCTCTCGATGAAGTAATTATCGTAGCGTATGGAACTTCAAGAAAGAAGGATGTAACGGGAGCAGTAGCAACTATTAAAGCAGAATCTTTAACTAGTTCGCCTAAATACTACTATAGAACAGGCTTTACAAGGTAAAACAGCAGGAGTGCAAGTGACGCAAAATTCAGGAGCACCAGGTTCATCTGTTTCAGTTAATATTAGAGGAGTAGGTTCTTTTGGAAACACAAAACCTTTATATATTGTTGATGGTTTTCCTACACAAGATATTTCTTTTTTAAATTCTAATGATATAGAATCAATTTCAGTATTAAAAGACGCTTCAGCAACTGCATTATATGGTCTTAGAGCTAGTAATGGTGTCGTTATTGTTGAAACTAAAGGAGGCACTAAAAATAAAATGATAGTTTCTGTAGATACTTATACAGGTGTTGCAAGCAGACCAAAGAAAATCGATTTGCTAAACGCTCAGGAATTTGCAACGTATGCATCACAAATTGGGACTTCTCAAGGTAAAGCAATACTTCCGGAGTGGAATAATCCAACTGCTTTACGCTCAGTAGACTGGCAAGACTACGCCTTCAATAGTGCTATCAGTAAAAGTTTAAATGTTAGTGTACGTGGTGGTGGTGAAGATATTCGTGCAGCCTTTACCGCTGGTGTTTTAGATCAAGACGGAGTAGTTATTGGATCTTCTTATAAAAGGTATAACGTAGGACTTAGCATTGATGCTGATGTATCTAAAAAGCTAAAAGTTCGCACTGATTTAAAATATGTTTTTAGTAAAAAATTTCAAAATTTAAGCCCAGGATATTATAATTTATTGAAAGTTTTCGCTAACGTACCCTATCTAGCTGGTTCTCCTGGGATAGATGTTCCTTATGATGGAATGGGGAATTTTGGAACTTTTACACCTACTGAATTATTAGCTCCTAGCTCTAATGCTTTAGGTAGTGCTTTGCGTTCAGATAATGATAATGACAGCAATGTTGTGCTTGGAAATTTTGGAGTAGATTATATTATTGTACCAGGTTTAACGGCAAAAACAAATATAAGTATTAGTTCAAAAAATTATGCTGGATGGGGTTTTACACCATCTTATTTTAGTTCAGTTTATGACAGAAATCCAACTGCTTCTTATAACATTTCTCAAAATACTTCTAATGAGTATATTGCTGAAGGTTTCTTAGATTATAGTAATCAATTTGCAAAGCATAGTATTGGAATTTTAGGTGGAGTTTCTGCTCAACAAAATGCATTTAAATTAGTTTATGTGAATGGTCGTGGATTCTTAAATAACGAAATTCGCGATATGAATCAAGCTCAGAATATTACTGAGACAAGAGGTACCTCAGGAACTAGTACGCTAGCAAGTACATTTGCAAGAGTAAACTATAATTACGATAGTAAATATTACGTAACGGCAACAATTCGTCGTGATGGTGTAGGTGATCGTTTTGCAGAGCAAAATCTATATGGTGTATTTCCTTCTGTAGGTGGTGGATGGAATGTAGACGAAGAGGATTTTATGAAAGAAACTCCTTTTGACGTTTTTAAATTACGCGCCAGTTGGGGAGAGACTGGAAACGGTTTAGGAATTGAAGCTTTTCAATATTTGGCAAATTATAATAATGGTAGCAGTAGCAATGATGCTGGTTACGTTTTTGGAGGTGCTTTAGTGCCAGGTTTAGCACCAGTTTCATTAGCTAATCCTGATTTAAAGTGGGAGACGCAAATCCAAACTAATTTCGGTATTGATATTGAGATGCTAAACAAAAGATTATATTTAACAGCTGATTATTTTAATAAAGAATCGTCAGAATTTTTGTTCCAGCAATCAATTCCTTCGCAAACTGGCTTTTCAACTAAATCTGTAAATGGTGGAAATATAACTAATAAAGGTTTTGAAATGATCCTTGGATATAGAAAAATAACGGGTGATTTTACTTGGGATGTATCTGCTAATTTTACTACTATTAAAAATAACATTGAATCATTAGTAGGTACTAATCCTTATGTGCTTTTTGATACGGATTATGCTCCTTCATTTGTAGACAACTGGCAGGGTATTACTCGTTCTTATATAGGCGGTAATGTAGGGACTTTCTATGGATATAGAACAGATGGAATTTTTCAAAGTAAAGCTGAAATTGATGCTTTGAATGCTAAAGCATCAGGTGGAGCATATCAATTGTCAGAAACAGCAGCTGGAGATCGCAAATTTAGAGATCTAGATGGAGATCAAAAGATAACACCAGCAGATAGAGAAGTAATAGGAAGTCCATTTCCTGATTTTTATGGTGGTCTTAATTTAAATACACAATACAAAGGATTTGATTTAGGTATTGATATTTATGGAAGTTATGGTAATGACATTTTAAATTTTGCTCGTGTCGAATTAGAAACATTAGGAGGGTATGGATTAACAAATGCTTACAGTAACATTAGTCAGAATTACAGAAATAATGCATGGACACCTGAGAATAAATCTAATACATACTCTCGCGCAGTAATCGCAGACGTTAATAAAAATAATCGTGTCTCTGATCATTATGTTGAAGATGGTTCTTTTTTACGCTTGCGCAACATTAAACTAGGATATAATTTCCCAAGTAATTTAATTGATAACTTAGGGATGACATCTGCAAAAGTTTATGTGAGTGCGCAAAATTTAATTACACTTACAAAATATACCGGTTGGGATCCTGAAATAGGTGAGGTGAGTGATTTTAGTGGAAAATCAGGTGTACAGTCTAGAGGTATTGATACGGGTGCTTATCCAGTATCAAAATCTTCTACACTAGGAGTTAATTTACAATTTTAAAAAAAAAATAATTATGAAAATAAATATTAAAAACAGCAATTTAGGCTCGATAGGACTATTGCTCACTGCAGTTTTTGTGATAGGATGTTCAGATGAATATTTAATCGATAAAAAACTAGACGGTATAACTGATGCTACTGTATATGGTTCAAAGGAAACGATAGTTGCGGTGGTCAATGGAGTATATGATACTTTTCAATCAGATCAAGATGAGGTTATCATTAAGGGAATTTTTTACCCCCAAAATTTTTTAACGCAAGATTATTTAAATGTCGGAGCAGATGACTTCTTTCAAACATTTAAAATCCCCACTGTTTTTGGTGCTTTTAACAAAATGTGGATACAAAACTACAAAGGTATTGGAAGAGCAAACACAGCACTAGTAAATATTGAACCAGCTATTAAAGCTGGTAAAATAGAAGCTGAGTTAGGAAATAGATTGAAAGGTGAGTGCTATGTAATTAGAGGAATGTTATACTCTATGCTAGCGACAAACTTTGCTGGTGTACCAATTGTTTTGCTACCACCTGGCGGTAATGTAGATGCTTTTGCTCCTAGAAACACACAAAATCAAGTTTTTGAACAAGTTGTTTTAGATATGCAAGAGGCAGTAAAGGTGTTGCCTTGGGAATATGACGCTGCTAATAAAGGTCGTGTGACTAAAGGTACTGCTTATGCGTATATGGGAAATGCTTATATGTGGCTGAAACAATACGACAAAGCGATTGAAGCCTACAAAGCAATGGAAGGATACTATCAATTAGAGCCTAATTTCCTTGATGTTTTTGCTTATAAAAATAAAAATGGGAAAGAATCTATTTTTGAAATCCAGATGTATGATCAAAGCGGAGATTTAAGTTGGGGAAGAAACGATAACGTTTCTAATATTCAATCGTTTAATATGCCAAATGAGATTAATGGTGGAGGTTATGCGGCTGCTTCCAAAACTTATTATGATTCATTTGAACCTGTGATTTGAGAAAAAGAGCTTCTGTCATTGGTCCTGGAGATGAACATCCAGATCCTTTAATCAAAATTCCTGAATATCCTAAAGTTAAATCTAATTATGGGGGCATCAATACTGTAGGTACAATAAGTAAACCATGGATGGGAGCAGATGGTTTACCAGGAAGACAAGGTTATTATAATGTAAAAACTTGGAGAAATCCCAATACTAATGGATGGGGTGGACCTAACATTTTTAGTGGAGCTAATATTATATTAATGCGTTATGCTGAAGTACGCTTAAGTTTAGCTGAAGCATACTTTAGAGCAGGTAATATTGCAAAATCAACTGAAGTTATTAAGGAAGTAAGGTTAAGAGCTGGCTTAAGGACGATGCCATCTGGCGCACTGATTGACATCATTATGTCTGAATACCGTCATGAATTATCAGGAGAATTCTCTTTATGGGGGCTTTTAAGAAGAACAGGAGAGCATGTTCGTTATGTCAAGGAAAAATATAACGTGACTATTCCTACAGGAAAAGATTTAATGCCAATTCCACAAGTGCAAAGGGATTTAAATCCAAATTTAGAACAAAATGAAGCGTATAAATAATCACAAGATTTAAAAAATACAAAAAAGAGATTGTCTTACAATAGTAAGACAATCCCTTTTTTTTTGTCCAAAAATTCTCTTTTTGTACTTACAATAATTTTTACTAAACGTTAAATAAAATTTAACACAAGGGTTTGATAAAATAGTACCATTGATAACCAAAATCATAGGTTATTTTTACAATTCGCTATTTTATGCAATTATGAATTGTACTGAAAATTAGCTTTAAAAATCTGATAACAATAATAAAAAGTGATTCTAATTATGCTAAACCAAAAAAAAATCATACTTTACTTACTTACTTTTTTTATTTATATTCTTAGGATGTTCAACCATGAAAATGTATAAAAGGGAAGGAAATTCAGTTACTTATCCTGTAAATAACGGCTTATTACAAGTTGTAGTTTGTAATGAAAACATCATGCAAGTAAAGTATACAACTGCAAAAACTTTTGATACTAAAAAGAGTTTGTTTTTAGAAGATAATGCATTCACAAACACACCATATACGGTGAATGAAAATCCTATAGAAATTGTAATTGCCACTAACAAATTAAAAGCTAAAATTGATAAGAAAACGGGAGGAATTACCTTTTATGACAAAGAGGGTAAAGTAATATTAAAAGAAGTTGTCGAAAATGGTAGGTCTCAGGAAACTTTGCCACAGACTGGAACGGACAAAAAATAGTAGAAAATCCTATAGGTAGCCACTATGGAATGGTTTTCCAAAAAATAGAATTGCTAACCCAGTAATCTTAAAATGGTAGTAGAAAATGAAAATAATTACAAAAATAACTTTTATTGTATGTTTAATATCGTTTTTTAACGATGTATATGCTCAGATTCCGGTCAGTAAAAAGGAATTAAATAGTGGCAATGATATTTTGCGTTTCGCTATTGTAAGTGACAGAACTGGTGGCATGGAAACAGGTATTTTTGACAAAGCCGTAGATAAATTAAACTTAATGCAGCCTGAATTTGTAATTTCTGTTGGTGATTTAATTGACGGTTATACTGAAGATCCAAAAATATGGAACGCGCAATGGGACGAATTTGATGCGATGATCAATCGCTTGGAAATGCCTTTTTATTACGTTCCAGGAAATCACGATGTAAGTAATGAATCGTTGACTGAGGTGTGGCGAAAAAGACATGGAAGAGACTATTATTCCTTTATTTACAAAGAGGTGCTTTTTATCGCATTGAATACTGATGAGATTAAAGATGGTGGCATGAGTGATACTCAAGTAGATTATGTTATAAATACACTCAAAGATAATCAACAGGTAAAATGGACACTTTTTTTTATGCATCGTCCACTTTGGTCTTATTCAGAAAAAGCAGGTTATGGAGCAATTGAAAGAGCGCTTGTTGATAGAAAACATACCGTTTTTTCAGGTCATCATCACAACTATCAATATCAAGTAAAAAATGGAATGGATCATTATGTGCTGGCCACAACTGGCGGCGGAAGCTGGAGACGCGGCGCTGATGTTGGCGAATTTGATCATATTACTTGGGTTACAATAAAGGATAAGGAACCTGAAGTGGCACACATTGACATCAATGCTATTTATGATAAAAATCTTATACCTCCAGAAGATTACGATGCTATTGAAACTTTGAGACGCGGAAATTGGTTAGCTATTGAACCTGTTATTATTGATTCAGAAAGTTTTACCAGCGTCAAAATAAATCTATTGGTTAAAAATGATTTGAATCGAACAATGCTCGTTGCCGGAACACTTCCAGAAAAGAACGGAATTGTTTTTGAACCTCAAATGATATCAGAAAAACTAAATCCTGGTCAGCAAAAAATTATATCTGTAATAGGTAAAAGTGTGTCGGGAGAACCTATCGCCGTTTCAACTGTAAATAACAGTCCTATCCATCTTGAAATTAATGCTGGTTTTACAAGGGATAATAAAAATGACATTAGCTTATCAGCTTCTAAAAGACTTTTTATGGATTGGAAACATCCATTAAAATCTCCTAAATCTAAAATTGTCGTAGATGGCAAAATAGAGGATTGGCCAACTGAAAATTTTATAACTGTCAAGAATCCACAATATTTTCTAGAGGATTGGGACTGGAATGGAGCTGATGATGGCGAATTTGCATTTAATGTAATGGCTGATAAAACGAAACTTTATATTGTAGTAAAATTTGAAGACAACAAAATTATATCCGACACAAAAAATCTAAAGTCTTTACAGGATAAATTTTATATTCATATCAATGGCCAACCAAAATCGACTGATTATTACCAACTAGAATTTGCAAAGGGTGATAAAAGCGATAGCCCATTAATGAGCACCTCAGCTCGACAATTAAAAGGTTTAAAAGCTTCCGTTACTAAAAATAACGAAGTAGAAATATTAGAATTCTCCGTTCCATTAAATAGTATAAACGCTGATCAATCAAGTAATATTAGAGTGAATATAGGAATAATGGATCACGATAGACCAGAGAATACAAAGCCGTCGGTACTTTGGTGGAGACCCGTGTGGAATAGTAATGCATCTTATAAAGAATCTTCACTGTTTTATCGATAACCTAATAATTTATAAGACAGCATTGTCTTCTTTAAAACCATGTAGGCCATATAAGTTTAAAATATAAACCCTAAACATGTTGGCAAAACACATCCTTACAGGACAAGTTTTTTTTGTAGAAACATGGGCATATACGTAACTAAACCAAAATAAATAAATGTGACAATAAATTGTTTTTGTCAGTTAAACTAGAATTTCAGCACTATCTTTTAACGCTTTTTTTAAAATTGTAAATAATCATTTAATTAGTAATACCATAAAGAAAAAATTATCTCTCGTACTTTTTATTCTTATAAGCTTGCAATTTATCTCCGCACAAAAGAAACCTATTGATTACGTAAATGTTTTCACTGGAACTTCTAATTCGCGATGGATGCTTTTTCCAGGTCCAAGTCAACCCTTTGGAATGGTGAAATTGAGTCCAGACAATCAAGGTGATGTGTGGAACGCCGGTTATGAGTATTCAGTCAATAGCATTTCGGGATTTAGTCATTTGCATGGGTACAGTTTATCAGGCGTGAGTTATATGCCCTTTGTAGGTGATTTGCAATTTGGAGAAGAATATTTTAAATTATTTCCTGGTCCAGCCGATGGTCCTTTTGGAAATATGTGGACTGCAGGCTATCGTTCTCGTTATGAAAAATCAAGTGAAAAAGGAAGTCCCGGTTATTATTCTGTGCACTTAACAGACGCTAATGCTACAGTCGAATTGACGGCAACGGATCGTTGCGGAATGATTAGAACCACTTTTCCAAAATCAGATAAAAGCACTTTATTATTAGATTTTAATCCACCAACAGAAGAATCCTCTGAAATTGTAAAAGTTATTTTTAAGCAAGTAAATAAAACTTTAATAGAAGGAGCTATTACGTTCAAGAATAATAATACAGGAGAAACAACCGTTAATTTTCAATCTCGATATAGTAAAGCAATAGCAAGTATTGATAGTTGGCAGTATGAAAAATATACAGGAACACAAACCAATTATGGTACTGATTTTAGAAAAAAAGCTAAGGTCGAAAAAAATGTAAATTCATTTTTGGGCAAAGGACAATGCGGCGTAATTATTCATTTTGATACAGCAGAAGGCGAACAAGTAACCACTTCAACTGGACTTTCATTTGTGAGTATTGAGAATGCAGGTTTAAACTTAAAAACTGAATTGGGCGCATTAGATTATGATTTTGATAAAGTGGTTGCACAATCTAAAGAGACTTGGAATCAGTTGTTAAGTAAAGTAGAATTAAAAGGTAAAGAAGAAGATAAAGCAAAGTTCTATACTAATTTTTACCGCTCCTTTACCGGTAAAAATATGATGAGCGATGTAAACGGTTAATTCCTTGATTTATGCCAAAAAGTACAAACAGTAAAAGCGCCAGCTGATGCTGTTTATAGCAGCGATGCCATGTGGGGAACACAGTGGGATTTAACGCCTTTATGGACATTAGTTGCGCCAAAATACGCGAATTCATTCGCGAATTCATTGATTGAAATACAAAGACATGGCGGTTGGATTCCACAGTCACCCGTTGGGTTAAAATATGCTTTGGTTATGGCTGCGCAGCATCAAAATGCTTTACTGATAAGTGCCTACCAGAAAGGGATCTCGCAATTTGATCCTCATAAAGTATATGAAATGATAAAACACGATTATACAACTCCTGGAATTAATCATCCATGCGGTGGATTTGCAGGAAATATTTATATGAAAGAATATATGGATTATGGCTATGTACCTGATGAAATAGGTGCAACATCGCACACCATGGAATATGCCTTTGATGATTGGTGTCTGTCTGAATTTGCAACTGCTTTAGGTAAAAAGAAAGACGCTAAATACTTTCAAAAGCGTTCTAAGAACTATGAAAATATTTTTGATAAATCTACAGGTTATATCAGAAGAAAACACAAAGATGGTTCTTGGTCTATAGAAAATGATGTGTTTAAAATGGGTACAGAAGGCGGCTGGAATGCACCTGGTTTTATGGAAGGTAGCGCATGGCTTTACACTTGGTTTATTCCGCAAGATTTACCTAATCTAATAAAATTAGTGGGTAAAGAGGAGTTTAATCGCCGTTTAGAAGAAGGTTTTGAAAAAGGTTATGTCGATTTGACCAACCAACCCAATTTACAAGCTCCATTTTTATTTAATTATTCAGGTAAACCTTGGTTAACACAAAAGTATAGCCGAATGGTAGCTAATAAATATTTCAGCACTTCGCCTTATACCGCTTGGCTTAGCGAAGAGGACGAGGGGCAAATGGACGCATTGTATTGCCTTCTTTCGATAGGAATTTTTGAGATGAAAAGTGGTTGTTCAGTGGAACCTTATTATGATTTAAGCAGTCCTGTTTTTGATGAGGTTACCATTAATTTAGACAAAAACTTTTATCCAGGTGGAAAGTTTACTATTTCTGTAGAAAATAATGGGGACGATAATGATTATATTCAATCAGCTACTATCAACGGTAAAAAAGTTAACAATTATCAATTACTTCATAAAGACATTGTAAAAGGTAGCCAGTTAAAAATTGTATTGGGCAATACACCAAACAAAACGAATTAGAAATTGAGATTTTAAAAAATATTAAATCCCGAAATGGAAAGAAATACCAAACAATTCCTGATTCCTGAAAAAAAGAATACTATTGCAAATGTTGCTTATGATATTTATCCAAGTCATCACATTGCTCAAGGCAAAATTGAATCTGGTTACGAATCACTTGCTAATGAACTAATTTCTAAAAAAATTATTATTTTAGATGGTTACATTGGAGTCGATTGGGATGAAATTCGTCACTCATTAGCGAAACAATTTGATAAAGATGAAAAGTCCTATGAATTTATAGACGTCAAAAAATATTTAATAACCGAAATGGAAATCGAAAAAATTATTGAACCATTTTTAGGTGGAGATGATCCTATTTTTGGTTTTAGAACAACACTTTCGCTACAGGATTATTTTGATCTAGAAAATATAAATGATATTGATTTAAATTCAAATATAGACCTTCATATAATCTATGGAACTGGAGCAAGTCAATCTAATATAAAAGGTTTTTTAGTTTATTTTGATCTGCCAAAAAGCGAGATTCAATATAGAATGCGTTTTGGAGGAATTACGAATTTAGGTTTTGCTAATCCAAAAGAAGTAAAACAGATGTACAAGCAGTTTTTCTTTATAGATTGGATTATTTTAAAACAATATTTAGGTATTTTTGATCAGCAGTTAACTGGTACGCATTATAATAGCCGATCATTGCTTCTGCTTGAACCCACCAATGTTTTTCAGCGATAAGTTCATTCTTTTCGGGATCATATTCATACCATAAACCACCGTCTAGGTCGATACCTTCAATGCTAGCATCAGCCATTATAATAGCATATTTAGTAAAATTTTTAATTAAATTTTCATTTGCAGATATCTCAGCGCACTGTTGCAAGAGCCAAGCCGCTTCTATATCGTGACCGTACGAAATAACATCTGGTTTTTCGATCCAGTTTTCGTTAAAAAATAATCGCAAGTGCCCGGAATCTTTATTAATAAAATATTCTTCAATAGTTAGTAAAATACTAACTATGTCATGCTGTAATTTTTCATCTTTCCAGACTTTGTACAAATTGGCGTATGCTTCCACAATATGCAAATGTGTATTCATTGTCTTTTTCTCATTGGCATCTTTATCACTCAATCGCAAATCATCTATTGGTTGCCATTCTCTGGTAAAAGCCTCCAGATAGCCCCCGTTAGTATCGTCAAAACTATGTTTTTGAATATTGGAATATAAACTTTTTGCAATAATTAATGCTTCTTCATTTTGTGAAATTGCGTAATACTCTGATAACCCATAAATTGCAAATGCTAAGGCATAAATTTGATTTTTAGTGTCTTTTGGAGACGTATCAGCGTTGATACTCCAAAACAAACCACCGTACTGAGTATCATAAAAATACTTAGATAAAAATTCGAATGCTCTTGTAGCGGTTTCTTTATGCGCTGTTTTTTTAGTGGTTTGATAGGCAGCAGAGAAAGTCCATAAAATTCGGGCATTTAATACCGAACCTTTTTCTGCTGTAAATAATTGGTTTTCATGGTAATCGATCTGACCTATAAAACCTCCATTAACAGAATCAATAGTTTTTTCCGACCAATAATTTAATATTGAGTCTAGCTCATTTAATAATTCATTTTTAAGTTGGTTTTTTATATCTGACACCATACTATTATAAATTGTTATTCTTATCTATTAACTTAATAATTGTCTGTACAGATCCTGCAGAAGTGAATGTGTCTTGTGGAGCATTAACAACATAATCAACTAATTGCTCAACCGATGAAACAGCGACATGCATTCTTGTATCAGATGAGGCGTAATAAATAAATACGGTACCGTCCTTATCTTCAATCCATCCATTGGAGAACAAAACATTAGATACATCTCCAATTCTCTCTTCATGTTCAGGAGCCATAAAATGTCCCGCTGGAATATGTGTAACTTGTGTTATATTATGCAAATCAGTCATAAACATATATAAAGTGTAACGAAGTCCAGCAGCTGTATTTCGTACTCCATGCGCAAGATGCAACCAACCTTTCGAGGTTTTGATAGGAGCTGGTCCTAAACCATTTTTAAGTTCATAAATAGTATGATACTGCTTACTGAAAATAATTTTCTCATCCTTAACGATAGGATTAGTCATATCCTGTACATAACCTAAACCTATTCCACCGCCATTTCCTACGTCTATAAATCCATCTTGTGGCCTTGTATATAACGCATATTTTCCGCTTACAAATTCAGGATGTAGCACCACATTTCTTTGCTGTCCTGTTCTAGATATTAAATCAGGTAAGCGCTCCCAATTGATTAAATCTTTAGTTCGTACTATTCCAGCATTTGCAATAGCGGTACTCGTATCCCCTTTAGCAGCAAATGGATCTTTTCTTTCTGTACAAAAAATGCCATAAATCCATCCATCTTCATGTTGTATTAAACGCATGTCATATACATTTGTATCTGGTTCTTCCGTTTGCGGAATGACGCATGGTTTATCCCAAAACTTAAAATTGTCTATTCCATTTGGGCTTTCCGCTATTGCAAAAAATGATTTTCTGTCAATTCCTTCAACTCGTACTACTATTAGGTAGTTGTCATTCCACTTCAATGCTCCAGCGTTAAAAGCGGCATTAATGCCAATTCTCTCTTGGAAAAAAGAATTAGTATGTTCATTAAAATCAAAACGCCAATTCAAAGGAATGTGTTCAGCGGTAACTACAGGGTTATTATAGCGTTTGTAAATTCCATTTCCTACGTTTTGTTTTGGAGCATTTTTTTGCTCGATTAGCATATCGTGCTCTCTCTGTAGTGCTACTTTTCTATCGTGAAAAATAGTCGTTTTTAGCATTGTTGTCATATCGATGATTTCTAGATATTTATTATGATTTATAAGACTTGGTTTCTTCTTTCATTTAAGTCCTTTTCAATAACTTGTAATTTTTCTTCTGTTAAAGGATAGAAAAGTATAAATAACACAGACAAAACTGCAGCTATTGCAGGTAAAATGCTTAGCATCAGTTGGATTCCGTTTTGTGTAAAAGCGCTTTGTTCCACATTAGCCTGAAATCCATAATAAGCTAAAAGCCATCCAGTTCCAGCACCACCTATTGTCCAGCCAAATTTTTGAGACATCGACGAAGCAGAGAATACTAACCCAGTAGCTCTGCGGCCTTGTTTCCACTCTGAATAATCAGCACTATCAGCATACATAGACCATATTAGTGGGAAAATACTTCCGGCACAAATGCTTATTAATACTTGGAAAGTCATAATAAGCATCACCTCTTCTTTACCAAAGAAATAGAACACAACACTTAGAATTGCTGCAATAGTCATAGCACCAAAAAAGATTTTCTTTTTGCCAAATCTATTGGCCAATGGAGTTGCAATAATAACTCCTATGATATTAGCGGCTTGACCTAAAACAAGATAAATGGAAGTAGGAGTCATATTAAAATCACTTCCAAAAAGAGCAAAATTAAAATTGACGGTGTTACTCACATAGTATTTAAAATAATATATAGCCGCACCATCTCTAATAGAATTAAATATTAAAGCAGCTATTCCTGCTCCAAGTAAAATCCACCAAGGCTTATTAGCCCATAAATCTTTAATATCCTGTTTTAAATCATTTTTTTCGTTTTCGATAGGCTTAACGCGCTCACGAGTAAAAAAGAAACATCCCCAAAAGAAGATCGTTGTAATTACCCCAAAAACCATGATCGCTGACAACCAGCCCGTTTTAGATGTTAAGCTTCCGCCAAAATAAGTAACCAGTGGCTCTAAAAGCCATAAGGCTATTAAGCTTCCGCCGAAAGCAAAAACCATTCGGTATGAGGACAGCGTATTTCTCTCTCTTCTATCGGATGACATCACCCCTAATAATGAGGCATAAGGAACATTGATTAAAGAGTAAATCATCATCATCAATGAATACGTAATGTAAGCGTAAATGATTTTGCCTTTTTGATCAAAATCAGGCGTATAGAAAGTTAGCACGCCAATAACCGCAAATGGAATAGCAGTCCATAATAAATAAGGTCTAAACTTTCCCCATCTCGTCTTAGTTCTATCAGCAATAATACCTACAATAGGATCAAAACAAGAATCCCAGATACGTGTAATTAAAAACATCGTTCCTACCACGGCAGGAGCTAAACCAAAAACATCGGTATAAAAAAATAAAAGATACATACTGAATATCTTCCAAAACATAGAGGAAGCTGCATCTCCAAGGCCGTAGCCAATTTTTTCTTTTAAAGTAATTTTGTCCTGCATTATTTTATTATTTGGTTATTGGGTTGTTATTTTCAATTTTTAAAAGATTTTTATAATGTGCTATAAATTTTATCAGTTCCTGAAACTATCAAATGCAATTCTTTATAACTCGATATTATACTTTCGATTAATTTTTACTATCAATTTATTTTTTGATACTTTAATGTGATTAATGAAATTATTTAAGTATAAAATCTTAGATTGTCAAAGATAAGAGGATGATTGTTTTTTGATTAATATTAATTTATCAATTATGTATCATATTATTGCATACTATACACCCAATCATAGATTTTACTTATAAATGACAAATTCTCAAAATTTTTACCGCGAAATAGCACCACTTTCCGCTGAAGACAGTTTTTTAGTATTTGATAGAGTTAAAAACCGCTTTGATTTTCCTATTCATTATCACCCTGAATTTGAGATTAATTTTATATTTAATGGTAAAGGGGCAAAACGTATTGTAGGAGATCACATCTAGGAAATTGGAGAAATTGAGTTGGTTTTAGTAGGGCCAAATTTGTACCATGGGTGGCAACTACATAAATGTGAAAGCGAGAAAATTCATGAAATCACCATTCAATTTCATAATGATTTGTTTCCTGATACTTTATTGACAAGACGAATTATGGCGCCTATCAAAGAAATGTTTGATCGCTCGATACATGGTATATTATTTTCAGAAAAGACATCTCATGAATTGATGCCAAGATTAGCAAAATTATCAAAATTAGATAGTATTGATTATTTTTTAGAAATCACATCGATATTATTTGATATGGCTGTTTCCACTGATCAACAAAAATTGTCTACTTATACTGTTGATTACGATACCTTTAAGGATTATGACAAAATGAAAATTGTATATGACTATGTACAAGAAAATTATGCCGAAAAAATCACATTAGAAGCCATTTCTAAAGTGGTAAATATGTCCAGTATTTCATTTAATAGATTCATCAAGAAGCGCACGGGCAAAACTTTAGTAAATTATTTAAACGACATTAGAATAGGGTATGCTGCTCGCTGGTTAGTAGAAAATGATATGACAATATCTGAAGCTGCTTACAAATCAGGCTTTAACAATATTGCTAATTTCAATAGAAAATTTAAAACGTTTAAAAAATGTACGCCTAGTCAGTATAAGGAGGGATTCTTTGGGATGAAACGTATATTATAAGTTGTTTTTGCAAACCATAAATTTTGTACTTAATAGTTTCATAATTGTTATCTTTTTAGAACAGTTTTTTTAAAACCTACGCAATCAAAATTTTCAAGAATATAGTGTCACTTTTAATATTGAAAACTACTAAATATTGTATCCTAAGTTGTCCTTCCTTCTTATCATTTATTATCCTGATCCGCATGAATTGCTAAAAATTAATCACGCTTCAATTATAGGTGATCGTAAATTGGTCGAAAGACTCAGCTGTAGGAGTTAAACCATTAAAACTACATTACAATCTCTAAAATAAAAACCGATACTATTTCCTTGTTTTACGGTTTCCCGTAAAGTAATTAAATCAATTGTATATAGATTTGTTGATAATTAGCGATATCTATGTATAAATATCGTGTTAAATTGATTTTTATTTTATAGGTTTATCAAGTAAATAACTATCTAAAATATTATGGTAATAGGTTGGAACGAAATAAAAGATCGCGCACTTCAATTTTCAAAGGAATGGAAAGATACTACAAATGAAGAGGCCGATGCAAAGTCATTTTTAGATGCGTTTTTTGACGTATTTGGAATTACTCGTAAAAAAATAGGCACATTTGAGCACCGTGTAAAAAAGCTGTCTAATACTGATGGTTATATTGATTTGCTCTGGAAGGGAACTATTTTGATCGAAATGAAAAGTCGCGGCAAAAATCTTGACAGAGCTTTTCAACAAGCCCTTGATTATACCCATGGATTAAAACAAAATGAACTTCCCAAATATGTTTTAGTTAGTGATTTTTACATTTTTAGATTATACGATACCGAGGAACAAACTACTGTAGAATTTACGTTAGATGAATTAGTAAAAAATGTTCAACATTTTGGCTATTTGTTAGGCTACCAAAAAAAGACTTTTAAAGAACAAGATCCTGCTAATATTAAAGCAGCGGAGTTAATGGGAAAACTGCACGACCGATTAGAAGAAATTGGGTATCAAGGACATCCTTTAGAAGTGTATTTAGTTAGAATCTTATTTTGTTTGTTTGCTGAGGATACCACGATATTTGAAAAACAGCAATTTCAAGATTTTATCGAAAACAGAACAGCCGAAGATGGAAGTGATTTGGCTTCTAAAATTCAAGAATTATTTCAGGTTTTAAATACTCCCAAAGACAAGCGCTTCAAAAATTTAGATGAGCAACTTAATGATTTCCCGTATGTAAACGGGAAATTATATGAGGAAATTTTACCCATGGCGAGTTTTGACAGTAAAATGCGCAAAGCCCTGCTAGACTGTTGCTATATTGACTGGAGTAAAATATCGCCCGCTATTTTTGGCTCTATGTTTCAAAGTGTGATGAATCCTAAAGAAAGACGCAATTTAGGAGCACATTACACTAGTGAAAGCAATATTTTAAAACTAATTAAGCCTTTGTTTCTTGATGAACTTTGGGGAGAATTTGAAAGCGTAAAAGGCAACAAAAACAAACTACCTGAATTTCATAAAAAGCTAAGCCAACTTAAATTCCTAGATCCAGCCTGTGGTTGTGGCAACTTCTTAGTTATAACATACAGAGAATTACGCTTATTAGAATTAGAAGTTTTAAGAGCGACTTATAACTCTGGGCAAGGAGTATTGGATATTAGTGATATTATTTGGCTAGATGTTGATATGATGTATGGTATTGAATACGAAGAGTTTCCAGCTCGTATTGCCGAAGTTGCCATGTGGTTGATTGACCACCAAATGAACATGATGATTAGCAATGAGTTTGGACAATATTTTGCACGTTTACCATTGAAAAAATCAGCTAAAATTGTGCATGGAGATGCTTTAGAAGTAAATTGGGAAGAAGTAATTACTAAAGATAACCTTTCCTATATAATTGGAAATCCACCATTCATTGGATCAAAAATCATGACTCAATTCCAAAGGAATCAAATTATTAAAGAATTTGATAACAGTAAAGGCTGTGGTGTTTTAGATTATGTTTCGGGATGGTATATCAAAGCGGCAAAATACATTCAGAATACCAAGATAAAAGTAGCTTTTGTTTCTACTAACTCAATAGTTCAAGGTGAACAAACTAGTGTTTTGTGGGGACAAATGATGAATAGATTTAATATAAAAATACATTATGCACACAGAACTTTTAAATGGAGTAATGAAGCCAAAGGCAATGCAGCCGTTTATTGTGTAATTGTTGGTTTTGCCAATTTCGATTCAAATAACAAACGAATTTTTGAATATGAGGATATAAAAGGTGTAGCGCATGAAATAAAAGTTAAGAACATTAATCCGTATTTAGTTGATGCTAAAGACATATTTATTGAGAAAAGGAGAAAACCAATTTGTAATGTTCCACAAATTGCTTTTGGAAATATGCCTAATGATGGAGGGAATTTTTTTATAATAGAAAATGATTTAGAACAAATAGAATTAAGCGAACCTAGATCAATTCATTATATAAAACCTTTTATTGGAGCACATGAATTTCTTAATGGTCAAAAGAAATATTGTTTTTGGTTTAAAAATGCAAACCCAAATGATTGGATATTAATGCCGTTAGCTCTTCAAAAAGTGAAAGCTATAGAAAAATTGAGAGCAAACAGTTCGAGAGAAGCTACCAGAAAATTAGCTCTATTTCCTTCTTTATTTGGAGAAATCAGACAGCCAAATACTAATTATATTTTGATACCAAGGCATTCATCTGAAAATAGAAGATATATTCCATTTGGTTATCTCTCCAAAGATAATATTGTTGGAGATACTTGTTTGTCTGTAGAAAATGTTACTTTATATCACTTTGGAATTCTTCATTCTTTAATGCACTTTGTTTGGTTAAAAACCACTTGTGGCAGGATAAAAAGTGATTTTAGATATTCAAACGAAATAGTGTACAATAATTATCCATGGCCAGAAAATCCAAGTGATAAACAAATTAAAACGATTGAAGAAAAAGCACAAAATGTATTAGATGTGAGAGCATCATTTCCAACGAGTTCTTTAGCTGATTTATACAGTCCATTGACAATGCCTCCTGCATTAGTAAAAGCGCATAATGAGTTAGACAAAGCAGTTGATGCAGCGTACAGCAAACAAGCATTTACAAGTGAAGCCAAACGGATGGAATTTTTATTTGAGTTGTATGAGAAATATACGGCTGGGTTGTTTGTGAAGGAGAAAAAAGGGAAGAAGTCCAAAAGTGAATAAAGCGATTAAATTTAAAAAATCATAGAAGGATGAAGTTGTAATTTATTATTAGCTGCGCTACAGTGGTTTAATAATAGTTTAGATCATTTCTTTTAAAAAAAAAGTAAGGTAAATAGAATGCAGTCCATTAATTAGATTATCAAAAAATAATGTGCAAAGTTTATAATACAATAGGATCATTAACGGCGGTTAAATCATATTTGCATCAGCATAAGATCAATCAATTTAAATCACTGAAAGAGGTTATAAATTTCCAAAAAAACTATACTAATTCACGGCAAAAACTATTTTTAGATCATACACTTTTAATAAATCAAGAAAGGCTCATACTAAATGATGAAATATCCGTATTAAAGATTTCAATTGCAAATAGAAAAAGTGAAGTAGAACAAAAGCTCAAATTAGATCTGGAGCAACTGAAGCGAAAAGTAGAGGAAATACCTCGTGATAACACCAATTATTTTAACATAACTTATAATTATTTTAAGAAAATTCATTTTCTAATTAAGCTACAAGTAAATGAAAAGTTTCTGAGTTACAATGTTCACAATTCAGTTAAAAATGCAGTTAATAATTTAAAAAGAAAGAGCACTCGCTATCAATATATCGAATCAAACTTTAATGATGCAGTCACTAGTAGTTGCTTATTAGAGATAGAAGAACATGATCGCATAAAAAAAGTAATTGATGAGATTAATCCTTTTATAGCTGGTGCGCTAGGCGAGCATAAGGTGGTAAAAGAATTAAAAAAATTATCTGATGATTTTATTCTTATCAATGACTTTCAGTGTTCCTTTAAACCTGCTATTTATGATCGTAAGCAAAAAAAATATCTTAAATCGGTTCAAATAGATCATATATTAGTTGCGCCGTCGGGAGTTTTTCTAATAGAAACCAAGAATTGGAGTCAGAAATCTCTAGCTAATTTGAGTTTGCGTTCCCCAGTAGAACAAATTAAAAGAGCTAATTTTGCATTGTTTAGCATATTAAGCGGTAATTTAAGCAAAAATAAATTAAAGCTTAATAAACATCATTGGGGAGAACGAAAAATACCAATAAGAAATCTTATTGTATTAATCAATCATAAACCATTAGAAGAATTTCAAGCAGTAAAAATCACAACTTTAAAAGAATTATTAAATTACGTCTCGTTTTTTAGCCCTTGTTTTTCAATTGAAGAAACAAAAATGATTGCTGATTATTTACGCAATTATAAAAATTAGATGTAATCCTATACTTTTTAGTAAATACACATTCCAAATAGTTGCAATTATGAAAGTTAAGATATAGAGATTTTATTTTGACTATAAAATGATAACATTGGTTGTTGTCGATTTACTAATTGCAGTCAGTTTTTATTATCAAACGGAGGGTAAAATATATTTATTTTAACACAAAACAATTTTATTATTTGATTTTGAGGTAAAATTGGTTTTGCAAGGGTAAAATTATTTTTAAGAGTCAATTAAGAGGTAATTTTAATTTAAATATAAAAAAAACGGGAGAAGTTTGTGCAAATAGAAATAAATGAGAAACATATATATTCAGTAAATATCTGTAAGGCTTTTGTAGGGTTTTTAGAGTCTTTCTAAGCTTAAATAGAGAATATTAATCCTTTGGTCAAAATTTGCGAATTTTTTTTCACAGATGAAACGGAGGTTTACAATATAATAATCAAATAATTAATACTAAATTCCAGTACGATTTAGATAAAAAAAAGACGCTCATTGTTTTGCAATGGCGTCATTTTTTTGTGGAGTCGCCGAGAATCGAACTCGGGTCCAAACAAGCAACTAAAAAGCTTTCTACACGTTTATTTCCTGATTAGATTTTCGATAGTGTGCTAGGCCAGAAACAGCCACACGCTACTTATCTTCTTAATTTCGAAATCCACCCGAAGCTCATAGAAATCTAGGTTTATTTTTACGGTTCTCCTAAATTGACCGCCACAAACCAAGGCTTTCAAGGAGAATCCAGCTTTCCTATCTGATAGGAACGTGGCTTAATCGTACTATAATTCGGATTATGCAGCTAAAGCGTAGTTATTTTCGCCGTGTAAAATGATAAGATCTTATATTTACGAGCAAGGTCTCAATGCTCGACGTGCTTACTGATCAATTCGACTTGCTGTCAAAACCAGTCGACCCCTTTTTTCAAAACCTATTTCGATTTTGAGATTGCAAATATACAGTATTAAATGTAAAGGTCTGTATAATATTAACTAATAACAAGAAAACATTTTTGCTTATTTTTAAACATATAAGTCATATAAGTTTTTACTATGGACTATGATTATGCTAAGAAAATAATATTACATTAAAATCATATCAATTATCTAATAAAGTCTTTATACGAGAAAAAAAGATTACCGTATAAAGCAACAATAAAGTCTTTACAAATGGTTATTAAAAAAATTACTCATCAAGAAAACTTAAAGCAAATCCCTGATGTACTAAAAACTCAAGGCAACTATATTGAACAAATAACTAAAACTCTAATCAACAAAACCTTAATAGTTTAAAATTCGAATTTTATAAAAGTGTTATTGAACTACTATTAGCAAAATAATCTACAAAAAACTGTTAAAATCAGTGAAATCTGTGGCAACTTTTTTATTTAAAATACTAGTCAACACTCTCAACAACGCCATAAACTTACTTACAAACACAATTTATTTGTACAATTATCTACAATACAAATCTATGAAAATCTGTGAAATCAGTGGTCACTTTTTTAATTTAAATCTGTGGCCACTTTTTTATTTAAACAATAGTGAACCAATCTCAACAACCCGTAAAATTGGTTACAACAAAATTTATCAAAAAAATAAATCTGTGTAAATCCCTGTTTCAAGATTAATTATTTATTTATTCATCCTTAACCCTAAACGGATAATCACCAAAAAGACGCGCTAATTTTCGAACATCGTAGGTTTTTCTTGTAAATTTATTAGAAAGCGCAATTATTGTCACCCCTTCTTTTGGTAGCGTGATATAAGAAGAAGTATTTCCATGCCACCAGCCATTGTGAAAATAGAAATTTTGACCCGTTTCCCAATTTACCATTCGAATCCCTAATCCATAATTTTTTGTCCCTTTTCGCTCATTGCTATACGGTTTATAAACTAAAGCTTTTAATTCTTTGGTAAGGAAACTATTGTTGTTTCTAGCTCGATCAAACTTTAATAAATCCCTGGGCGTTGAGTAAATATTTTTGTCACCATAAACAGCATCTAAATAATCAATACCTATTTCTACCTTATTAGCCTTGTAGGAAGTAACAGCAGTATCTTTATCACGTTCGTACATAAATACATAGGTGTTTTTCATTCCTAATGGCTCAAAAATAATTTGCTTCATTGCTTTTTCAAATGATAGTTTGGTAATCTTTTCAACTACTAAAGCAAGCATCGCATAGTTAGTATTACAGTAGCTAAAACGCGTATTTGGCTTAAATTCTAGACCAATATCTTTTGTGGCCATAATGGTCAAAATATCCTGATTAGTCAGCACTTTTTTTCGATCCCAAACGGTTTTATCACGATCAGTAAAATACGCATAATTTCGCATTCCACTGCGGTGATTGAGTAAGGTTTCAATTGTAATATCTGGGTAAGGAAATTCTTTAAGAATAGTATTTACTTTCTGATCTAGTGTGATTCTTTTTGCATTCACAAGTTTTAAAATGGCCGTAGCGGTAAGCACTTTACCAACAGATGCAATATGTATAGGAGTTGATTTAGTAATTAAAGTTTTAGTTCTGATATTAGAATAACCTTCATATTTTTCATATATAATTTGGCCATTCTGCGCTACTAAGAAACTTCCATTGGCGCTATGATTGGGCCAATTTTTATTGTAAAAAGAGTCAATCTCATTTTTTTTTATATTTATATATTCAGCTGTAAGTTTCTTTTCTACTTTACCTAAAGGCTTCATCTTGGGCAAAGTGTTCTTTGGAAGTTCGCTATCTGCTAATTCAATTTTCTTCTTCTCTTTTGCGCAGGAATTCAAAATTAAAAATAGGAGGGAGATATATAGTATATTTGTGTTTTTTGTAAAAGTCATTTCTGAGGTGCTAGATTCACAAATATATAGAATCAAAATGCTTTGATTCATTATTTTTTTTAACCTTAACACTATTTTATCAGTAGTTAGATTACGCTTTTCCTGTATTATTATGTGAATCAGTTGATAAAAATTTAATTTGTCATTAGAAATAAATTGAACTTTATATATTTTGTTATATTTTTAACAAAAGACTTTCACGATGTTATAAATTATTAATTTTAAAGTACTTATTACCTATGAAATTTGGAATTTTAAAAGAACGCAAAAATCCACCAGATCGAAGAGTTGTTTTTTCACCCAGTGAAATTACTATGTTAAAGCAAAAATACCGAGATGTGTCTGTCAAAGTAGAACACTCAGATATTAGGATTTTTGGAGATTCCCAGTATAAAAATCTGGGAATTGATGTTGTAGATGATTTATCGGACTGTGATATATTATTTGGTGTCAAAGAAGTTCCTGTTGAATATCTAATCCCAAATAAGTCGTATTTCTTTTTTTCGCACACCATAAAGAAGCAACCATACAATAGAAAGTTATTACAAGCTATCTTAGAAAAGAATATAGATTTATACGATTATGAAACAATAGTTGACGCTGACAATCGTCGGCTAATTGGTTTTGGTAGATATGCTGGAATTGTGGGAGCATATAACGGAATTCGTGCATTCGGAATAAAATTTGAATTATTCAAATTACCAAAAGCAGAAACACTTTCGGGTAAAGAGGCACTAATTACGCATTTAAAACGATTAGTTTTACCACCATTAAAATTTGTAATCACAGGAACGGGTAAAGTGGGAAATGGAGCTAAAGAAGTTTTGGATGCGATAAAAATAAAAGAAGTTTCAGCTGAAAATTATTTGACAAAAAAATACGATCAAGCTGTTTACACACAAATCGATGTTTTAGAATATAACAAACGTAAAGACGGACAAATATTGGATTTTACTGATTTTTATCAAAATCCAAAAGAATATATCTCTGATTTTGAAAAGTTCACAAAGGTAACTGATATCTATATTACTGGACATTTTTACGGCACCGATGCACCTACAATTCTAACTCAAGAAATGCTAAAAGCTAGCGATTGTAATATAAAAGTAGTTGCTGATATATCCTGTGATGTCAATGGTCCTATTGCTTGTACGTTGAGATCATCTACTATTGCGGATCCTCTTTATGGCTATTTACCTGATGAAAATAAAGAAGTAGATCTTTTTCATCCCGCAGCAATTGTGGTAATGGCTGTTGATAATTTACCTTGTGAATTGCCAAAAGATGCCAGTGACGGCTTTGGTGAAATGTTTTTACAACATGTGATCCCAGCCTTTTTTAATAATGATAAAGATGGAATTTTACATAGAGCTAAGATCACTGAAAAAGGAAAGCTTACTCCACGATTTAGTTATCTACAAGAATTTGTAGATGGGCATTAAACTTTTTATGAAGTATATCAAACCTGTAGCATGAGTTGCAGGTTTTTTTTATTGTGTTAATATCTGTTTTCTTATGTTTTCAGTTCTGAATACTTATTCTCGAAAATAAAATAATTAACACGCAAAAGCGTAAAGGTATATTATTTCAGTAATTTTTTAACGACTTTGCGACTTTGCGATTTTGTATGGCATATTAAAAAATTGTCAAATAACTTAAATTAACATTAAAAACTAATAAATGGAACAGGTTACAAGTTTTTAAAAATCCTTTATCTGATAACTGTATATTAAAAATTACAAATCTCTTAACAGCACATAATTTCAGTCCTCATCTTAAAAGCTTAATTTTGTATAAACGATGAAAATGATCATGATGGCAAAAAACATTCCTATTTCGATACTAGAGTTAGCGGTAATTTCTCAGGGTAGTAATGCGCAAGAAACCTTCGAGAAAACAAAAGAACTGGCACAACTTGCTGATAATTTAGGTTATAAAAGATTCTGGCTGGCAGAACATCATAATATGGCGCACGTGGCAAGCACCGCAACGGTGGTTCTCATTGGTTATATTGCAAGCCAAACTAAAACGATACGCGTGGGTTCTGGAGGTATTATGTTACCCAATCACGCTCCTTTGATTGTTGCAGAGCAATTTGGAACGCTCGAAATTTTATATCCTAATCGCATTGATTTAGGTTTAGGTAGAGCGCCAGGAACTGATGGATTGACTGCTCAAGCAATTCGTAAAGATTTTTATGAGCAATCGCAGCGTTTTCCGCAAAATGTAGAGTCGCTGCAAAATTTTTTCTCAACTGATAATGCTGTTGCAAATGTGCGAGCTTTCCCTGCCGAAGGCACAAATGTTCCTATTTGGATTTTAGGATCGAGTATGGATAGTGCGGCATTGGCTGCAGCCAATGGATTACCGTATGCTTTTGCAGGACATTTTGCACCAAAACAGATGGTTCAGGCTTTTGAATATTACCGCGATAATTTTGAACCATCAAAATATTTAGAAAAACCAAAAACAATGGCTTGTGTAAACGCTGTTGTTGCTGATACTAATGAAAAAGCCGAAATATTATCTACAAGTTTAACCCAAATGTTTTTGAACTTGATTAGAAATGATAGAAAAGCATTGCAACCACCACTTGATTCAATGGACGATTTAATGACCGAACAAGAACATTTTCACGTCAACCAAATGACAGCCTGCTCTTTTATAGGAAGTAAAAGTAAAGTGGAATCAGAGCTGAAACAATTTATTAATTATACGCAAGTTGATGAACTGATGGTTACCAGTCCTATTTATAACCATATCGATAAATTGAAAAGTTTTCAATTATTAAAAGAAGTGGTTGATTCAATGCAAATAGAAAGTAGAGATACAGTATTTCAAAATAACTAATTCAAAAAACTTATAAAGTGTTTGTAAAGAAATAGCAGTTTTAATTAAATCATTTCTCTAAAATTTGATTTTTATTGTAATTTTGGATTTTAAACACAAACACTTTTTGAGAACTTCAATTTTTAAGTCTGTCCCTAATGCAAAGCTGTTTAAGCAACAGCTTTTATTTTGGTCACAGCAATATCGCGAAATTATATATTTAGATAGTAATGATTATCCTCAAGTTTATTCCAGCTATGACTGTGTTCTTGCAGTGGATGCTTTTACTTCGATAAAAACAGATTTTCATAACGCCTTTGAGGACCTAAAACAATACCAGCAAACCAGTAATGACTGGCTTTTTGGTTATTTATCTTATGATCTAAAAAACAGTACTGAATCATTATCTTCTAAAAATTTTGACGGGCTTGAATTTCCTGATTTATTCTTTTTTCAGCCTAAAAAAATATTTTTATTGAAGGGAAACCAACTCGAAATTAAATATCTTAATTTTTGTGATGATGAGGTAGAAGCTGATTTTGAAGAAATAGAGCAAATTTCTAATTTAGAAAATAGCAAGGAAGAAAAACTGAACATTCAGCAGCGCATTTCTAAGAAAGATTATATCAGTAAAGTGTCAAAAGCACTAGAACATATTCACAGAGGTGATATTTATGAACTTAATTTTTGTATGGAATTTTTTGCAGAAAATTCAACTATAAATCCTTTTGAAAAATTCAGTTTACTTAACGACATTTCTCAACCTCCATTTGCTACTTTTTTCAAGAATAACAATAACTTTTTACTGTCAGCGACTCCTGAGCGGTATTTAAGAAAAGACGGAGAGCGTGTAATTTCGCAACCAATTAAAGGTACCGCTAAACGATTTGCAGATCCGCTTGAGGATTTGAACTCTAAAAATCAATTGGCTTTAGATCCAAAAGAACGTTCTGAAAACATCATGATCACAGATCTTGTGCGCAATGATTTATCAAAAACAGCACAAAAAGGTAGCGTTGAAGTAACTGAATTATGCGGCGTTTATTCGTTTTTACAAGTGCACCAAATGATCACTACAATTACATCAAAGCTAGATTGTCAATTTGCTGCTGTTGATGTGATCAAAACTACTTTTCCTATGGGAAGTATGACTGGCGCACCAAAAATTGCTGCTATGAAAATAATTGAGGAACTTGAAGAAACTAAGCGTGGACTATATAGTGGAGTAACAGGTTATTTCACACCTGATGGCGACTTCGATTTTAATGTGGTTATTAGGAGTATTTTATACAATCAAGAAAAAAAATATGTTTCATTTTCAGTGGGAAGTGCAATCACTTCACTCTCTATTCCAGAAAAGGAATACGAAGAATGCCTGCTAAAAGCAAAAGCAATGCGGGAAGTTTTGGGAGATTTAGCGTAGTAATTGTAAATATTGAAAATTACATACAAAGTACACAAATTTAGACAGATTTTAGATTGGCATTATTACTAAAAACCGTTTATTTTCATTGTTAGAAATCTTAATTAACGTGATGAGTTTAATGGTTTAAAAAATGTAATTTTTATATAACCGGCATTACTTCAAATCTGCGAGAGGGATTGAAGATAATTGTTGCGTTTCATATCGCAAGTCTTAGCTTAAATTAAAATGAATTAATTAAATTTGGCGATGCTACAAAAATTCCAAGATCATTTACTTAATAATTTTCAGTTTTTAAATAATAAAAAGCTACTTCTTGCCACCAGTGGAGGAATTGATAGCATGGTTATGGTTCATTTATTTCAGCAATTAAACTATAAAATAGCTATTGCACATTGTAATTTTCAACTCCGTGGGGTAGAAAGTTTTGAAGATCAAAATTTTATTCAGGATTATGCTGCGGCTAATAATGTTGCTGTTTTTATCACACAATTTGATACAGTTGCTTTTGCTGACGACTACAAGCTATCTACACAAGTGGCGGCTAGAGAGCTACGTTATAATTGGTTTTATGAACTACTTGATACAAAAAAATACGACTATATAGTAACTGCACATCATGCGGATGATAATTTAGAAACCTTTCTTATTAATCTCTCTCGTGGAACGGGTTTAGATGGATTAACTGGTATACCAGAACAAAACGAAAAAATAATTCGTCCGCTTTTAGAATTTAGCCAACAAGAAATAGAAAATTATGCGGCAATAAATACTATTCAGTGGCGAGAAGATAGCAGTAATGCTTCCGATAAATATTTACGAAATAAAATTCGCCATCACCTGATCCCGATTTTTAAAGAAATAAATCCAAATTTCCTCTCCTCATTTCAAAAAACACAAAACTATTTGCAAGAAGCCGCTGATATGGTCGAAGATGCAACGATAATGATCTATCAGCAAGTTGCAAAACAAGAAGAGGAAAACATCAAATTTGATCTTAAACAATTAAAAAAATTGCCAAATTATAAGTCGTATTTGTATCGTTGGCTTCATGAATTTGGATTTACAGCGTGGAATGATATTTATGATTTGGTAAATAATCAATCAGGAAAGCAAGTTTTCTCTTCAGAATTTCGATTATTAAAAGATAGAGAATTTTTAATTTTATCGCCTTTGGATCTTGAAAAAAAAATACAAGAGTATTTTATTGAAAAGGATCAAAAAGTAGTTAATATTCCCTTAAAACTATCATTTCACAATGTCGCTGCACTAAGTTCGGTCTCAAATAAAACTATCTTTGTCGATTCTAATAAATTGCAGTTTCCATTAACTTTGCGGTCGTGGAACAAAGGCGATCAATTTCAACCTTTTGGGATGAATGGGAAATCAAAAAAGATTAGTAAACTTTTTAAAGATGAAAAATTATCACTTTTAGATAAAGAAAACACTTGGCTTTTATGTTCGAATAATACAATTGTTTGGATCGTTGGTCTGAGACAAGATGAGCGATTTAAAATTGAAAACACAACTAGAAATATACTTAAAATACAATTAGAAGAATGAAGAAATTACTGTTTATACTGATCGCTTTTTTGGCTTTTGCCAATGTAAATTCGCAAATTTTAGATCCTGCAAAGTGGACAAGCAAAATTGAAAAAAAATCAGAAACAAATTATGTTTTAGTATTTGATGCAGTTATTGAAAAAGATTGGCACCTATATTCTCAATTTACTCCTGATGGTGGACCATTACCGCTAGAAATTGAATTTAAAAATCAAAAAGGAAACTATACTTTAGTGGGTAAAGCTAAAGAAAGTAAAACCAGAACAGCCTTCAACGATATATTTGAAGTTAATGAAACCTTTTTTGAAAATAAAGCACAAATCCGTCAGGAAATTGTCATTACAAACGTAAAACTTACAGAAATTAAAGTAGATTTTAATTTTCAGGTTTGTAAGGAGGTTTGTATTAATGTGGAGAAAAATTTTACTTTTAAAATCCCTGCAATCGCCAGCAACACAGCGGTGGCAACTACTACAATTAGTGATGTTATTCCTCTTGATACAGTTACCGTAGTGGCTCCAGCAACAACGTTAAATGAAACACCAATAATAGAAACCACACCAAAAGAAGTAGCTACCACTGATTCTAAAACAACGGAGCAAAGAGGGTTATGGTCCATTTTCTTTATCGCATTTTTATCAGGATTTGCAGCATTGCTGACGCCTTGTGTGTTTCCAATGATTCCTATGACGGTTAGTTTTTTTACTAAACAAAGTAAAACAAAAGCTAAAGGAATAAGCAACGCAATTATCTATGGCGTTTCTATTATATTTATTTATGTCGTTTTAGGACTTTTAGTAACATGGATTTTTGGTGCTGATGCGCTCAATGCCTTATCGACAAATGTGTGGTTTAATGTTATTTTCTTTTTAATTTTAGTAACATTTGCAGTTTCATTTCTTGGAGCATTTGAAATTATGTTGCCAAATTCTTGGGCTAATAAAGTAGATAGTCAAGCCGATAGAGGCGGAATAATCGGTATTTTATTTATGGCTTTGGCTCTGGCTATTGTATCTTTTTCATGTACAGGTCCTATCGTGGGAACTTTATTAGTCGAAGCTGCCTCTAAAGGTGGAATCGCACCAGTTGTAGGTATGTTTGGCTTTTCATTGGCATTAGCCTTACCATTTATGTTATTTGCAATGTTCCCAGGTTGGTTAAATTCATTACCAAAATCAGGCGGATGGTTAAATACAGTAAAAGTTGTTTTAGGATTTTTAGAATTAGCGTTGGCATTTAAATTTTTATCGAATGCAGATTTAGTTTTACAATTGCATTATTTAGAAAGAGAAGTTTTCTTGGCCATTTGGATTGCAATTTTTGGAACATTAGCACTTTATTTGTTTGGGAAAATCACTTTACCGCATGATAGTCCTATGACTCATATTTCTGTAGGTCGATTGTCGTTTGGACTAGTAGTTTTAGCATTTACTATCTATATGATTCCAGGACTTTGGGGAGCACCATTAAAAATAATTTCTGGTTTTCCACCACCAATGACGTACAGCGAAAGCCCGTATGGAGTAGGAAATTCAAAAGGAGGATCAAACTCAGCTGCTCAAGTTTTACCAGAGGGAGCACATTTAGGTCCGCATGATCTAATTGCTTTTGAAGATTATGATAAAGGTGTGGCTTACGCTAAATCAGTAAATAAACCTATTTTACTTGATTTTACAGGATATGCTTGTGTCAATTGTAGAAAAATGGAGGATTATGTATGGTCAGATCCAGCTGTTTTGAAAATTTTGCAAGATGAAGTAGTATTGATTTCATTATATGTAGATTCTAAAGAGGAATTACCTAAAAATGAGCAATATATTTCTAAGGAAACAGGTAAGGAAATCACTAGTGTAGGAAATAAATGGAGTGACTTTCAAATCACCAGATACAAAGCCAATGCGCAACCTTATTATATTGTTTTAGATACTGAAGGCACAATGTTGTCCAACAAACCAGAAAGTTACAACTCAAATATTGACGAATACAAAGCTTGGCTGAGAGAAGGAATTGATCGCTTCAAAAAAGGAGAATAATAATACCTACTTACGTTTTATTTTTATAAAAATTGCACTAATTTACACAAATTTATGTGTGAAAATTAGTGCAATTTTCGTTTAAAGTCAAAATTATTAATGGGCATAAAACTTTAATTGGAAAAAATAAAAGGCACAATAAATAAACTTTTAAAATTTACAAATCCATAAAGTCCATTAAGTTTTGGCAGTGCTTAATTTTGTTTAATATTCTTAATGGTTTAAAAAAAATGGTTTGCATTTTAAATTGATAAATATTACAAAAGCAATCACTTTTTCAAAAACTCTTATCTATTCAATAGTTTTCTCAATATAATCCGAATTCAATAGATATAAAGCACCCATATATCGAATGGTAAAAGATACTAAATCCCCAATTTTATAAGTCTTTTTAGAATTTGAAATATCAATTACAAGCATATCAGAACTAGCGTCGACAATAGTAATATCTGCATCATCCGAAGCAAGATATTGTGGTTGCATATCTAGCAAACCAATATCTAGTATTGCTCTTAGAGAAGTAATTCCTAAGTCGGTGACATCATTCATAGAAAACGAATTTCCTGCAACATTTTCTCCTAATTCACCTGTTGGCGTTTTTGGTTTTTCAGTAATTTCAATGATTTCAGCAAATAGTTTAAAAACATCATTGTGCATTCCCTCAATAGTATCACCAGTGAACAAATCTTTACCAAAAAATAGCGCTTCGCCAATTCTAAAATGGTTAACCGCCATAGGTCGAGCATTTTTTAAAATCAACGGAATTGCAACTGAAGTTCCACCAGATACATACGGAATACTGATATTAAACTTGGCTTCAATTAATTGTTTGTATAAACTTAGTTGTATTAACTTGTCCTGCGTGGGCATAACGCCACTCAAACAATTCAAATTGGTACCAATTCCTGAAATTTCTATATTGGGCATTTTTAAAATGTCACCATAAAAAGCGATTAATTCCTCACCCATCACGCCTTCACGAAGATCACCCATTTCAATCATAATAATGACCTTATGCGTCTTGTTTTGTTTTACGGCTTCGTCAGATAAAAGTTGGATTGTATAAATTTCAGTATTAAAACTGATGTCTGCATATCGCACAATGCTTTCAATACTGCGTTTTGCTGGAGGTTTTATATACACCGTTTGAATATCCGGATCTAGCGCTTTTACTTTTTTAAGATTACTCACTCTAGAATCATGTATTTCTCGAACCCCTAATGCAATAATTTCTTGTAAATATATTTTATTACCACAAAGAAGTTTTGAAACTACGCCCCACTCTATATTTCTAGATTTAAAAATGTGGTCTAAAAAGGCATAATTTTCTTCAAGTTTTTTTCTATATAATTTTATAAAAGCCATTATTCTATAATTTTTCTTGGAATCGCCGTAGAAATTCGAGTTAATAATTCGTAATTAAGCTGGTCACTAAAATCACTAAAAGACGCCACAGTAATTGACAGTTCTTTTTGTATTCCTATTAATACCACTTCATCATTTTGCTTTGCTAAATCAATATCAGTAACATCAACGGTCATCATATTCATATTTACTGATCCTATTACAACACAGCGTTGTCCATGAATAAGGACGCGACCTTGATTGCTTAGTGATCTACTATAACCATGGCTGTAGCCAATGGGAACCGTAGCGATTTTCGTCATTCGCTTAGCCATAAAGCTTGTTCCATAACCAATAAAATCTCCAGTATGTACAGCTTTTATACTCATGATTTTACTTTTCCAACTAATAACACGTTGCAATGGATCGATTATATTTTTTTGAGAATGTAAATAAGTGATAAAAACCTCTGGACTTGGCCATAAGCCATATTGGATAATTCCCACTCGAATTAAATCCATCCTGGTCTCTGGAAACATGATTGATGCCGCTGAACATGCAGTATGTCTAATTTCAGGTATTAAATCATTTTGGCAAAATTGCTGGTAGATTCCCTCAAAATTCTTTATCTGGTTGCTAACGCGATCGTGATTTGAAATGCTTTCTGCGCCAGCATAATGCGTACAAAGTCCTTTAAAATTTAATTGATTAATCTGTTTTTTTACAATAGCAATTACCTCATTTACTTCATTTATATCAAAGCCAGTTCGATTCATTCCAGTTTCAACTTCAATATGAATTACTGCTTTTAAAGCTAATTTTTTTGCTATTTTAACAGCCTGTGATAATCGATTTTTATCGAAAACAAAGAATTCTATATTGTTTTGAATAACCCATTCCATCTCATCATCTTGCACTAATCCCATCACTAATATTGTCACTTGATCTTGCAATGTTTTTTTAATTTCTTTAGCTTCTTGCACATCAAAAACGGAAAAATGATTTACACCACATTGAAATGCCATAAGAACAAATTGGGCTATGCCATGTCCGTAAGCATTACCTTTTACTACCGAAGAAAAAATCACTTTATCGCCAAAAGTATTTTTAATAAATTGAAGATTATTTTGATATGCTGAGCGATTTAACTCAATTACTGAATTGCTATGCATTTGTTAATTCTTTACTGATTTGGTAAAACATTTTTACTCCAGTGCCAATAATTTCATCGGGAAAATCATAATCAGGATTGTGCAACGCAGCTGTGTTTAGTCCTGCACCTAATCCAAACATAGCACCAGAATAGTGTTGTGTAAACAAGCCAAAATCTTCTCCCCAAGTAAATGGTGTTTCTTTTTCTACTACTTCAAAATGATTTTTTTTTGCTACTTTCCTTATAATTTCTGCCGCTGTGTCACTATTACTATTAGCTTTAAAATTTTGAACCCAATTAATTTTACTATTCAAATCGTATTTATTTGCTATTGATTTTGCTACATTTTCTAAAGTAGCTTCTATAATTTCCATTTGTGCATTGCTATCGCTGCGAACAGTAAAATGAATTTCGCCAGCACCTGCAGAAACGCCATAGGCTTTACTGCCCATATTAATATAAATAGGAGTAATTAAACAATAATTTTCCTGACTTAGATCACTTTGAATCAAAGCGTTAAATTCCTTAATAATTTCTGCGATTGCTAGTGCAGGATTTATTCCATTTTCGGGCTCGCCTGCGTGAGCAGTTTTACCTTCTAATTTTATGATAATACTATGTACCGCACAAGTGAAAGTATTGTTCTTAACTACAATTTGATGCATCTTATAACTTGGTAAATTATGAAGTGCAAAAACGTAATCAGGTTGTAAATGTTTAAAATTTGGATCTAAAAAAACGCTTTGAGCACCTGATCCATCTTCCTCAGCGGGTTGGAATAATAAAATTACGGTACCCTGTTCCAATTTATTTTTATGCAATTCAGTTGCTAAACCACAAAGAATAGCGATATGCCCATCATGGCCACACTTATGTGAAACGCTTTTATTTTTAGATTTATGCCTAAAAGTATTTATTTCTTGAATTGGTAAAGCATCTAACTCGCAACGAAAAAGAACAGTATTTCCTGTTTTTTGACCTTTATAAATGGCAGCAAAACCTGTCATTCCTAAACTCGGAATTAGTTTATCAGGCGAATAATTTTCAAGAAAAGATAGAATGCGTTTTCGGGTTTCAAATTCCTTACCACTAAGCTCGGGATATTGATGCAGTTCTTTACGTAGCTCAATAAGCTCTTTTAAGATTTCCATGTATGTCTATTTTATGAGACGCATTTCTAAATACTTGTTCGTAAAACCTAATTTTTCATATAATTTTTTTGCAGGATTATCAGGCTCTACATGCAGCGCAATATTTCCCTCAGCGATTGAAATAGCTTTTTCCATCAATTTCTTTCCATATCCTTTTCCGCGATGACTGCTATCCACAGCTATATACACTAAAATATTTTCAGGAATAAAATCTTTCATCCCGGTATTATTTAATATCACAACGCCTACAATTTTTTGTTCATCGATTCCCAAAATAATATTTCCTCCTTTTAAAGGATTCATTACATAATTCATACATTTTGTAATGTCGGCAATAGTATCGCCGTATTGCTCTAAATGAGCGTATAGAAATAACGCTATAGCTTCACTAGTATATGTTTTGTCTTCTCCTGTGCTATCATTTATTTGTTTAAAATCCATTTTGTAGTTGTTAATTATTATAAATTATTACAGGCATTCCTTATTCTTCTTGATTGTATTTATTATTCAATAGCTTACAATAGTTCTTAATAAAAATTTTAGGAAATGAATATAAACGATACAGTAAACTACAATTAAAAGATAAGGATTTCTGTTTAAATTTTATTTTCGTAAAAGAAATTCCTTAATAAGATTCAGGCTTTAAAAACTAAAAGCAAAATAATTTTGAATCTAAAATGCGATTTAGCAAAGATAGCTTATAAATGAACAAAAATCCATTCGAAAGCTCTATTTTATGATTTTAAGATAAATTTTTGAACATTTAATTTGTAATAAACGCAATTATTTAGTTAATTAAAAGTTTGGTATACAGTAATTTATATAAAATCAGTGCAATTTTTTTTAGAAACTAAATTATTAACCAATTAGATTTTACTTTTTTGGCTTTTATCAGGTTTAGACAGTTTAAATATATTCAATTTGAAATTTTAAAACCAATTTAAGATGATTATTTGGCGTTATAAGTTTCTAGATAAAAGTAATAAAGCAGGTTGAAGTTTTTAAATTTTTAGTATCTAGTAATATTTTTGCTAATTAATTTTGGAGAAAATGAAAAGATTTCAAGATGCTTTACTGGGAGGAAATTTTTTTTTTCTAAAAACCTTAATTTAAAATAAAGTGAGTCATTACTAAATAAAAAAACTCCGATAACATCGATTATCGGAGTTCAGAGTTTATGTATTAAATTTATTTTCTAACAAATGTTGGTAATAATTTGCTAGACACTTCGCCAAAACCTATTCGTACATTTTCGTTTTGAGAATATCCTTTCATGATCACTGTATCATTATCATTTATAAATTTACGTTCTGTTCCATCACTCAATTTAATTGGGTTTTTACCTCCCCAAGTTAGTTCTAACATTGAACCATAACTATCTGCTGTAGGACCTGAAATAGTTCCCGAACCCATCATATCACCAGAATTCACACGACAACCATTAGAGGTATGATGCGCTAATTGCTGACTCATAGTCCAATACATATATTTAAAATTTGAACGTGTAACAACTGTTAGTTCGGCCTTTTCTGGTTTAATTGCCACTTCTAAATGAATATCAAAAGAGTGTTTTCCTTTTTGTTGCAAATAAGGCAAAGGTGTCGGTTCTTGTTTTGGTCCTTTAGTTTTAAAAGGTTCTAAAGCATCCATAGTCACAATCCAAGGAGATATTGACGATGCAAAACTCTTAGCTAAAAACGGACCTAATGGCACATATTCCCATTTTTGAATGTCGCGTGCGCTCCAATCATTTAGTAAAACCATTCCAAAAATATATTCTTCCGCTTCCGCTAGTAACAAATTTTCACCCATAATGTTCACATCCGTAGTGATAAAGGCAGTTTCTAATTCAAAATCAACTAAGCGCGAAGGACCAAAAACAGGTGTTGTTTCACCAGCCGGCAAGGTTTGACCCATAGGTCTATGAACTGGAATTCCAGATGGAACGATGGTAGAACTTCGTCCGTGATAGCCTACTGGAATATGTAACCAGTTTGGTAATAATGCATTGTCTGGATCGCGAAACATGGTTCCAACATTCGTTGCATGTTCTTTACTAGAATAAAAATCAGTGTAATCACCTATAAGAACAGGTAGTTGCATTTCTACTTCATCCATTTTGAAAATGATAATTTCTTTATCTTTTTCATTTTCTTGCAGCTTTGGGTTTTCTAGATCAAAAATGTCTGCAATGCGATTGCGAACTAATCGCCATGTTTTTTGACCATCTGAAATAAAATCATTCAATGTGTCTTGCATAAACATATCGTCAGTCAATTCTATACCTTCAAAATAATTTAATTGTTGTAAAGCACCTAAATCTATAGCGAAATCGCCGATTCTAGTTCCTACAGTAACCACATTTTCTCTGGTAAGAAAAACTCCAAAAGGTATATTTTGAATAGGAAAATCGCTATCAGCAGGAACGTCTATCCATGATTTCCTATTTATATCGTTAGCTAATATTGGCATATTTTGTTAATTATTTTGTTAAAAAATTACTCATCAAATATATTATAATCTAACTATTAACCAAACGTTTTTTCGTATTTTTGCATCAAATTAACGAAAATCAAAAAAATGCAACGCGACAAACAAATTTTTGACCTTATTCTAGAAGAACAAGAAAGACAAATTCACGGATTAGAACTTATCGCTTCAGAAAACTTTGTAAGCGACGAAGTAATGGAAGCTGCAGGTTCCGTTTTAACTAACAAATATGCTGAAGGATACCCTGGCAAAAGATATTACGGAGGTTGTGAAGTAGTTGATGTTGTGGAGCAAATTGCTATAGACAGAGCCAAAGAATTATTTGGTGCTGAATATGCTAATGTGCAACCACACTCGGGATCCCAAGCTAATACAGCAGTTTACCATGCTTGTATTAAACCTGGTGATAAAATTTTAGGTTTTGATTTATCTCATGGTGGTCACCTGACTCACGGTTCTCCAGTAAACTTTTCGGGACGTTTGTACACGCCTTCTTTCTATGGTGTTGATAAGGAAACTGGACTATTGAACTACGATAAAATTCAAGAAATAGCCACTAGAGAACAACCAAAATTAATTATTGCAGGAGCTTCGGCTTATTCTCGCGATATGGATTTTGAACGTTTTAGAGTGATTGCTGATAGTGTAGGTGCTATTTTATTAGCCGATATCTCTCATCCTTCCGGGCTTATCGCCAAAGGTTTGATGAATGATCCACTACCTCATTGTCATATTGTTACTACTACAACGCACAAAACATTGCGTGGTCCTCGTGGTGGTTTAATCATGATGGGCAAAGATTTTCCAAACCCATTTGGTGCAACAACTCCAAAAGGAGAAATAAGAATGATGTCTTCTTTATTGGATTTAGCCGTTTTTCCTGGAAATCAAGGTGGTCCATTAATGCATATTATTGCTGCTAAAGCTGTGGCTTTTGGTGAAGCATTACAAGATGAATTCTTTATTTATGCTTTGCAATTGCAGAAAAATGCAAAAGCAATGGCTGATGCTTTTGTAAAAAGAGGATACGAAATTATTTCTGGAGGAACGGATAATCACATGATGTTGATTGATTTGAGAAACAAAAATATCTCTGGAAAAGATGCTGAAAATGCATTAGTAAAAGCAGAAATCACAGTAAATAAAAATATGGTTCCATTTGATGACAAATCTCCATTTGTCACTTCAGGAATTCGTGTTGGAACTGCTGCAATTACCACTCGTGGTCTTATAGAATCAGATATGGAAACTATTGTTGATTTAATTGACAGGGTTTTAGTAGATCATACAAATGAAGACGTTATCGAGGCGGTTGCTAATGAAGTAAACGAAATGATGAGCGAAAGAGCTATTTTCGTATATTAAATAACTTTTTTTAAAGTTTAAGGTTTAAAGTGGTGTTTTGCAGTAATGTATGACGCAATTTTAAACTTTAAACTTTTTTATTTTTACATTAACCTGAAACTTTAAACAAATTTTCAATGTCTGTACTTAGATTAAAATTGCCAACGGATCCTAGATGGGTAAATATTGTAGAAAAAAATATTGAAGAAATACTAACGGATCACGCTTGGTGCGAACAAAAAGCAGCTACAAATGCCATTACAATTATAACTAATAACTCAGAGCACCAAGATTTAGTGCAGGATTTATTGGCTTTAGCCAAAGAAGAAATAGATCATTTTGAGCAAGTGCATAATATCATTATCAAACGTGGACTAAAGTTGGGACGCGAGCGCAAAGACGATTACGTAAACGAATTGTATTTATACATGAAAAAAAGTGGTAACGGCAGCCGAGTTTCTAGTTTAGTGGAACGTTTACTTTTCTCAGCTATGATTGAAGCTAGAAGTTGTGAACGATTTAAAGTACTTTCTGAAAACATTCAAGATGAAGAATTATCCGTTTTCTATAGAGAATTGATGGAAAGTGAAGCTGGACATTATACTACCTTCATTACTTACGCTAGAAAATACGGAACAGGAATTGACGTCGAAAAAAGATGGCGAGAATGGATTGAATTTGAAGCTTCTATAATAGCAAATTATGGGAAAAGCGAAACGATTCACGGATAATTAGTTTTAAATTTTTTATAAAAAGATAATGCTGTAACTTAATTCTTCCGTTTATTTGAAGGAATTATATAAGTATTAAACCAGATTCTCAATGCTTATTTTTGTATATTTAGAGTTCAATTAGTTTGAATCACTACAGTTAAATAAGAAGTACAATGAGTTCGAAAATACTTTCATTACTGGTTTTGTTGCTTTTATTTTCTTGTTCCAAAAAGGAAACGGAAAAAATAAAACCCACAATAGGCGATGTTACAGAAAGCGTTTATGCATCGGGAGTTATAAAAGCTGAAGGTCAATATACCGTTTACGCTACTGTGAACGGAACGCTACAAAAAGTAAATGTTATCGTTGGTCAATCTATAAATAAAGGTCAAACTCTTTTTGAATTAGAAAGTGATAAAGCAGAAATCAATACTGAAAATGCTCGATTGGCATATCAAATAAGTTTAGAAAGCAGCAGATACATCCAAGATAAAATCGCTGAAATGATACTGAAAGTTCAATCAGCTAAAGATAAGTTAGCCTTAGATGAATCTATTTTCAATCGAAATCAAAATGTAATTAAACAAGGCGGTATTTCTCAAATTGATTTTGAAAAAGTAGAACTAAGTTATAAAAGTTCAAAAATTAATTATGAATCAGCTCAGAAACAATTGGCGCAACTAAAAACGCAGTTGAAAAATGATCAAAGCAGAAATGCTAATAATCTCAGATTAAATCAAAAATCCCAAAGCGATTTTATTATCAAAAGTGCTTTTTCTGGACAATTATTCGATATTTTAGTTAAAGAAGGGACATTGATCACTCCACAATTTCCTTTAGCAATCATTGGTCAATCCAATTCTTTTTTACTAGAATTAGAGGTGGACGAAAACGATATGGTTCGCGTTAAACTGGGTCAAAGAGTGCTTGTAACAATGGACAGTTATAAAGGACAAGTTTTTGATGCCACTGTTGAAAAAATTTATCCCATTATGGATGAGCGCTCACGAACTTTTAAAATCGAAGCTCATTTTATAAATCCACCACAAAAATTATATCCAAATCTTACCGCCGAAGCTAATATTATTATTCAAATTAAAAAAAATACAGTCACGATTCCAAAATCGTATTTAATCAACGGTGCCTATGTTTTGGTAAATGAAGAGGAAAAGAGAGCTGTAAAAACGGGTTTGAGCGACTATGAAAAAGTAGAAATTTTAAGTGGATTAAAATCGGAGGAAATGATTTATAAACCTAAATAATGAATACGAAGCTAATTTTAAATATTGCATTTCACTTGCTACGCGCTCGTCTAAAACAAACTATAGTTGCGGCAGTTGGAGTAACGTTTAGTATTGCTATGTTTATCGCTTTAGTAGGTTTTATGAATGGTTTAAATGATTTGCTGGATGGTTTAATGATGAACAGAACTCCACATGTTTTACTCTATAATGAAATAAAACCATCAGAAAATCAACCTATATTTTTATCCAAGGAATTTAAGGATAAAACTAATTTTGTAGGTTCCATTAAACCAAAAGACATCGGTTTATCCATTTACAACAGCAAAACAATTATTGCTGTTTTGAAAAAAGATTTTCGTGTGATAGATGTGGCTCCAAAAGTTACGTTACCTGTCTTTTTTAATACGGGAACTATCGAAATATCTGGGATTATTAACGGAATCGATGTTTTATCCGAAGATAAATTATTTAAAATTAGCGACAATATTATAGAGGGAAAAGTAGCCGACTTGCTGCAGAACAATAGTATTATTATTGGAAAAGGCTTATCAGATAAAATGTTGCTTACAATTGGTGATATTATCAAAATCACTACGGCTAAAGGGAATTTAGCTTCACTTAAAATAGTTGGTATTTCAGAAATTGGTATTTCAGAAATTGATAATACAATGAGCTATACTTCATTAAACACAGCTCAAAAAATATTGGGTGAACCCACAAATTACATCACTGATATTCAGGTTAATTTGTATGATATTGAGTCGGCTCTCGCTGTTTCAAAAGAGTTTAAAGATAAATTTGATGTTGATGCGATTGATTTTAAAACTGCTAATTCTCAGTTTGAAACAGGAAGTTCAGTGCGAAGTATAATATCCTATGCAGTAGGAGTAGTGCTTTTGACCGTAGCAGGTTTTGGAATTTACAATATTTTAAACATGATGATTTATGAAAAAATGGATAGTATTGCAATATTAAAAGCGACGGGTTTTTCAGGAAATGACGTAAAATGGATTTTTTTATCGCTATCAGTAATTATCGGACTTGCTGGAGGAATTTTAGGTTTAGTATTTGGTTATATTTTCTCCTCCGTCATAGATTTAATTCCGTTCAAAACAGCTTCATTGCCTACTATAACTACCTATCCAATAGATTATAACCCTATTTATTACATGATAGGAATTGTGTTTGCTTTATTTACAACAATCATTGCCGGGCTTTTTCCAGCATTAAAAGCGAGTAAAGTAGATCCAGTATCCATTATTAGAGGGAAATAAATATGGAAAATAACGCAATTTTAGAGACAATTGGCATAAGCAAATATTTTTATGATCCTGTGAAATTTCAGGTATTAAAAGAAATTGACTTGAAAATAAATCATGGCGAATTTGTTTCCGTAGTCGGTAAATCAGGTTGTGGAAAATCAACATTGTTGTATTTGCTTTCTACTATGGATACGGATTACGAAGGTAAAATTTTGATTGATAACCAACTTGTAACGGGGAAAACCGATAAAGAACTGGCGATAATCCGCAATGAAAAAATAGGTTTTGTTTTTCAATTTCATTACTTGCTAGCAGAATATTCTGCATTAAAAAACGTAATGCTTCCTGGAATGAAATTAGGTAAATATTCTAATGAAGAATTAGAGCATCGAGCTATGGAACACTTAAAAACATTAGATATGGGCGACCAAGCCCTTAAAATGACCAACCAATTGAGCGGTGGACAGAAACAGCGGGTTGCTATTGCACGAGCATTAATTAATGATCCTGTGTTAATAATGGGCGATGAACCTACAGGAAATTTAGACAAGAAAAATAGCGACTTGGTGTTTGATATTTTTAATAAATTGACTCAAGAAGAAAATCAAACTTTGTTAGTGGTAACACATGACACTGATTTTGCTGAACGAACTAATAGAATTATCACGATGGAAGATGGTAAAATAATTTCTTAATTTACAATAATATCATGTTTATAAAGTAATCCTTTAACTCCTTCTAAAGAAAAAACTGCTTTCTTAATTTTGGTTTTGGTGGGATCGATAGTGTAATTGTAACTCGTTTGAAAATTAGCTTTATTAGCTATCGCTTTTGCAAATTCGCTACGGTACAAATCACAATTGTCAAAAACCACTTCGGTTAAGTCTGTGCTCATAAAATCGACTGCGATCAAACTGCAATTTTTGAAAGAGGTTCTTTTTATTTTCAGCGTGTAAAATTTGGAGAAATCCAAAACACAATCATTGAAAGCAATTTCAAAGATAAATTTATCACACATTGCAAAATTGACATCTTTGATTTCGCAATGATTAAAAATTACGGTTCTAAAGGCTACATAATTAATTCTAGCTTCGCTAAAAATACAGTTATTAAACGTGCAATCAATAAAAGTAACTGCTACAAAAACGCATTGTGAGAAATTACAATTGGAAAAAGTACAACATTCAAATTCCTTAAAATTGACTTCTTCTTCTGTATAAGTGATATTTTTGTATTCAATATCTAAAAAATATTCTGGCATTTAATATTTTAAATTTAGGTTTAATAGTAGCCACAAAGAAACAAATTCTTGACAGCTATTGTATGCATTATTTTTAAATATTAAACTCTCTCATAATCACCTTTCCAGTTAACAATTGCTTTTTTGATTGTATCACCTGTGAGATTATCTTTTAAAGCTATATCAGCTAAAGCAGCAAGTTCTTCATCAGGCGCAAATCGTAAAGCAAAAAGTTGAGAGTCATCAAATTTATCTTCGATTTCCTCAAATCTTTGTCCCGTTGTAGCTAGATAACGATAGCGTAATTCTAAGCGAACAAGGCGGTTTTGCAATGTTAAGGCATAATGTTGGCGGAGCATAAAGGCAAGACAAAAAAGTACAACAAAAATAGCGCTGATAAAACTCCATAATAAAGTATCCTCTGTGGTAAAAGCAAAATAAATACTGATAGAAATAAAAGCCATTACAACTGGATAATAGACAAAATGATGCGGTGGATAAAAGCGGATGTGATTCTTATAAGATTGCGTTTTCATATTTTTAATTTTTCTAAAGATAATTAAAAAAGAATTAAATAGAAATAAGGTGAAAGTCAATAAATTTCTAATAATGTATTTTTATACGAATGGGTATCTTTTTTTTTAATACCATATAAGAAATTGAAGAACATTGAAAAGTGTACTTATAAATAAGGAGCTTAAGAAATTTTATTAAATTTTTGAATAATACTATTGGATGATTTAATAATATGGTGTTCGGAAAATTTAAACATTTAAATAATGGCTTTCTTTTTTGCATTAGCTAATAAGGTTAAGAAAATTTATTGTAGTCTGTTCAAATTTTATCTTATCATATTTATAGAGGTAATTATCGTGTGAAAAATAAATGCGCACTCTATTGGAATTTTTTTATTGCTATTCGACGCTATGCGCAATAATTTAAAAGTAATTATAATAAAAAGTAAACAAAAAATTTTTTCAAAATTTGATGATTAATTGGTTTTATATAAATTTTGCATTATACTAGAAAATAAATTATAGAAATATTGTGAGTTGAGAGTACAACTAAAATTTAATAATTCCTTATTTTTAATAAAAATTAAAATCATGATACAAACGAAAGGATATGCAGTTCAAGATGCAAAAACAGATTTAGCTCCATGGAGTTTTGACCGAAGGGAAGTGGGACCACACGATGTGCAATTTGATATTCAATTTTGTGGTGTTTGCCATAGTGATTTACACCAAATAAAAGACGAATGGGGTGGATCTATTTTTCCAATGGTTCCTGGTCATGAAATTGTTGGAAAGGTTGTTAAAGTAGGAAGTCATGTCAAAAAGTTTAAAGTTGGAGATCTTGCTGGAACAGGTTGTTTAGTGGATTCATGTAGAACATGTGAAAATTGCAAAGAAGGCTTAGAGCAATTTTGTTCTAATGGAAGTACGGGAACTTATAATGCTTTAGGGCAAGATGGTAAAACACCAACTTATGGTGGCTATTCGAATACGATTGTAGTACATGAAGACTTTGTACTTCACATTTCTGACAAATTAGATTTAGCCGCTGTTGCTCCATTGCTTTGTGCTGGTATAACTACCTATTCTCCATTGAGACACTGGAAAGTTGGAAAAGGACATAAATTAGCTGTTTTGGGCTTAGGTGGTTTGGGCCACATGGCAGTAAAATTTGGAGTGTCCTTTGGAGCGGAAGTGACAGTACTAAGTACTTCACCTGAAAAAGAGGCAGATGCTAAAAAATTAGGTGCTCATAAGTTTGTTGTAACTAAAGATGCAGAACAATTTAAAAGCGTATCGGGTTATTTTGACTTTATTTTGGATACCGTTTCTGCACCACATGATTTAAATTTATACCTATCTCTCTTAGGTGTAAACGGAGTTCATATTTGCGTAGGAGTGCCACCAACACCTTATGAAATTCATGCTTTTAGCTTGATAGGAGGAAGAAAAAGTTTAGCGGGATCACTAATTGGTGGATTGCCAGAAACTCAGGAAATGCTTGACTATTGCGCAGAACACGACATCGTTTCTGATATTGAAATGATTGATATCAAAAACGTTCATGAAGCTTATGATCGAATGATTAAAGGGGATGTCCGCTATCGTTTTGTAATTGATATGGCAACGTTGTAAAATCTGATTTTAGATAAATTGATATAGAAAACGCTGCGAGTTACTGCAGCGTTTTTCATTTTATGTGGCCTTAGATTTTAGTATTACATTATATTTTTTTTTGAGCTTTTCTTGATTTAAGAACCATTACTTTTAACCACAAATTACACAAATTTTCGCAAATTATTGAAATTGTGTTATTTAAAGATTTTTTTATAAAGTTTTGTTTAATGATTTAGAATACAGTTTTTACCAAGCTTTCTTTACTTTTGTGATTTAAGCTTAATAGTTTGAATTACTATCTAAGTGACGGCATTTAATTGTATGCTAAAAGTGCTTCCTAAACCGAGTTCACTTTTCACTCCAATTACACCATTTTGTGCTTCTATAAATTCCTTACTAATGGCTAAGCCAAGTCCTGTTCCTAATTTATGACTTCCTGGAATTTGGAAATATTTATCAAAAACTTTGTTTTTATAATGGCTATCAATCCCTTTTCCTTTATCAATAACTTCGAAAACGATAGTGCTATTTTCTTTTCTTACTTTGACACTAATTTTACTATTTTCAGAGGAGTAGGTGATGGCATTCGTTAAAAAGTTAATCAAAACCCAAGAGGTTTTGTCGCTATCAGCTTTTACTAACGGCAAATTTTTATCAGCATCAATAATTATCTGGATTCCTTTTTGTTCCGCTTTTACTTTTACAGCATCAACCGAATAATCTATGATTTCATAAGGACTAGTATTGTCTATAGTCAGATGCAATTTTCCAGTTTCAACTTGGGATAAGTCCAGCAGTTCTCCTGTAATTTTTAGCAAGCGTTCACTATCTTCTTTAATACTTGTAATTAATTGCTTTTGATCCTCATTCATTATGCCCGTAACTTCTTTTTCAAGTAGTTGCAAACTCATTTTTATGGAGGAAATAGGCGTTTTTAACTCATGAGAAACGGTAGCAATAAAATTTGTTTTAGCAAAATCAAGCTCTTTAAAAACAGTAATATTTCTTAATATAATTACATCGCCTATGTCAATTGAGTGGTCTTCGCCTGTTGGTTTAACAGTAATATTTACAATTTCTTTTTCGAAATAACTTTCGATATTGTCTGCAAATATTTTCATGGGTTCCACCTTTTTCTTATCATCTTGAAAAGTACTTACAATCAATGATTTCATTAAATCGTTCTTTAGCGCAAGTGTTGTTGCTAAGTGGCCTACAACTTCTTCTAATTTTAATCCTATAATTTTTAAAGCTTCATTGTTTACAAATAATATACTTCCTTTATCATCTAATCCTATAATGGGATCGTGCATATTATTAATTAAAGTTTCTAATCTTCGTTTTTCAAATGACAATTTGTGCAAGTTACTATTACTGTATTCTTGTAATTTTTCTGCCATAGAATTGAATGATTTTGCTAAATCTCCAAATTCATTATGATTTAAAAAATGCACGCGTTGTGAATAGTTTTTATTAGCTATTTCCTTGATACTATTAGTTAATTCCTTAATAGGATTAGCGATATTATTGGGTAAATTGACTAATAAATTAAATGCAATCAAAAAACATAAAGTACCAGTTATGGCAATCCATAAGTTTGCGGTTTCGGCAGTGTGCGTTGCCACATTACTTTTTAATTTGATAGCATTCATATTCAACTTCATAATCTCAAAAATATCTTGCCGAATTTGATTTTTGATGGTATCATTATCAAAATCATTCTTAAGCTTGTTGAACTTTTTTTCTAAATTAATATTAGCATTTTTTTCACCAATTTCAGTTGCATTTGTCAACTGACTTTTAAGATTTTTTTCAAAAAAAGCAATATCTATTTTTTTATCCACATTACTTTTTTCTAGCGCTAACAACATATTACGAGAATATTCCAAAGTGTTATAATTCGCTTTTAAGATATTTTGAGTATCTATTTTTATCAAAAAAACTGAATATGCACTAACAAGAGAAAGAACGATGATCATTAAGAATAATAATCCAACTCCCAGATTTAATTTGGTTTTTATTTTCATGATGCTAGATTTATTGTTATGATAAAATGACTAAGTCAATATTTGATGACGATAGATTATTAAGTAATTTATTAAAGATAGTCGTGGATAAAATTACTTTAAATAAATTCAAATGTGGTTTTCCAATGCAAACTGTTGTAATGTTTTTCTGTTCTACAACTTCTAATATCGCATTAGTAATACTACTATTTTCAGTTTTAATAACCTCAGCATTTAACTGTGACGCTAGCTTGAAATTATTGATTAAATGACGCTGCTTATCTAAGGCTATTTTATTGGAACTTTCTTTTGGAGTTTCTACATACAAAACATACCATTTACAATTGTAATAACTTGCCAGTCGAGCCGTTTTCCGAATCACAATTTTAGCCATTTTATCATTACTACTAATGCAAGCTACTATTTTTTGAGGTTTAAGCGCCAGATTTTTTGGAACTTCATTTTCTACTTTTCGACCAACTTGATTGACTACTTCCTTCAGCGCCAATTCACGTAATTGCAAAATCTGATCTGATTTGAAGAAATTATTTAATGCCGTCGGAATTTTATCCGCTGTGTAAATTTTGCCCTCCTTTAATCGAGCAATCAAATCCTCTGAAGTTAAATCAATGTTTACCACTTCATCCGCCATTCTTAGCACATGATCTGGAATTCTCTCTTGCACATCAATATTAGTAATTCTTTTTACATCTTGATTTAAGCTTTCAATATGTTGAATATTTACTGCCGAAATTACATTAATCCCAGATTCCAGAATTTCTAAAACATCTTGCCAGCGCTTTTCATTTTTGCTTCCTTCTACATTGGTATGTGCTAATTCATCGACAATCACCACTTCGGGACGTAAATTTATGATAGCTTGGACATCCATTTCTTCCAGCTGTTTCCCCTTATAAAAAATAGAACGACGCGGTATAACAGGTAAACCGTCTAATAATTCATGAGTTTCTTTTCGATTATGCGTTTCAATATAGCCTATTTTAACATCAATGCCATTTTTCAATAAAGTATGAGCCTCTTGCAGCATGCGGTAGGTTTTACCCACACCAGCGCTCATTCCAATATAGATTTTAAACTTGCCTCTACGAGATTTCTGAATTAAATCTAGAAAGTGTTTGACATTATTTTCTTTTTCGTTGTCCATTTAGGTTAAATTATTTTTGCCGTTAAGGCACAAAGTCACCAAGAGTTTTGTAACAAAATTTAAAATACTCCAATAAAAATACTCTTTTCATTACTTAATCTAAAGAAAGCTTTGAGTCTTTGAGCCTTCGCAGCAAAATTTTTAATTTAAAATTTGATAGCCAAAGCAGTAACTATTGAAAAACTATTATTTGATACTTCAGCTGTATTTTTTGCAAAAATATCATCTTTACTACTATAATTTTTAATTTCAGTTCTCCACATTAAGTTTGATGTGATTTTATAATCTGCATTTAATGAAAAGCCATACGTTTCAAAACCATTAGGGTTTCCTGAAGAAATAATCACACCTTTTTTATCTTGATAATATTCGCCTCTAACGGCAAAATTTAATTTATCAGTCGCCATCAATTGCGCCATTATAGATGTACCGTACCATTTATTATAGTCGTCGCTTTGAGGTGCATCTTGTTCCCAACCTATATCAAATCCTGCTAATACTTTCACTTTAGTTGTTATATCGTAATCAAAATATAAATCATGGAAATAACGTTTTTGACGTACGTTATCAGCTTTATCATTCCCTAAAAAAGAACTACTATTTATTGAAAAATTAGAAGATGGTCTATATACAATTTGATGACCAAAACTTGGCGTTGTATTTCCATCAACTTTTTGAATTCTTTGCCATCCGTTAAGATACAATCCAGTTAATTCCCATTGTCCACTTGGTGAAATGTAGGTAATTTTGGCTCCAGCTTCAAAATAAGGAGAATTCTCTGCCATTATACTTCTTGTCAATGTAAAGCAATCTGCTCCTACAGCACTTTCATAACCTATATGTGATGGCATTATTCCCGCCGTTAGCCATAAATTATGATTCTTAGCCACTTTAAAACTTACATTGGCTTCGTAAATGTTTTTTAAAACTCCAGGTTCTACTGCATAATTAGCATTCATATAAGAACCGGCAGCGATAGCTAAATTAGCTCGTACGTTTTCAGTTTCGTAATTCGCTTTTACAAATCCAAGGTTCAAACTAACCTCATTATTGCGATTATGGCTGTAAATGAATCCTGGACGTGAATTATTGTCGGGATTATTAGCATCGTATTGAAAATAGGTTTCAGCATAACCACTTATGGTTAATGGATTTGTAGATTTTTCTTCTTGGGAAAACGCAATAGCTGAAAAACATAAGGTCATCGCAGCTAAACTAATTTTTGTATTCATCTTATATACGTTAAAGTAATTTTTAAAAAAGGGAAGTATGACAAGACCTCCCTAGCTCTGTTAACAGGTTTATTTTAGTTGGTCTAGAGCGATGTTTAATTTTAGAACATTAACTTTTTGTGGTCCAAAAACACCAAATAAGGGATCTTCAGTGTTCGCATCAATTAAGACAATTAATTTTTCGTAGCTTATATTTCTCGCTTTTTGAATACGAGCCACTTGAACTTTAGCACTTGCAACTGAAATATTTGGATCTAATCCGCTACCGCTTGCAGTTACCAAATCAACTGGAAGATCTGCCTTTTTTATCGTTGGGTTTTTAAGCAAAAAAGTATCAATTCGACCTTGTACCACAGCTAAATACTCTTCATTAGAAGCTCCTTTATTACTTGCCCCTGAACCTGCAGCATTATAGTCTACAGCTGATGGACGACCCCAAAAGTATTTATCGGCTGTAAAGCTTTGTCCTATGTTAGCGTATCCTTTATTTTGATTGTATAATACCACTTCGCCTTTTCCGTTGTTTGGAGCTAATTGTGCAATTGCCCAAACGAATAGTGGATAAACTACTGTGAAAAGCACAAGTAACACCACGGTCATTCTGATTCCTTTTATTAAATTATCTTTCATAATTTCTAATTTTTCGCCGTACTTTAACTCCTATCAATAAAGAGAGGAGCCAAGTTTGGAATTTGTTTGTTATTAAATTGTATCAAATTTCTTCATAAAAATCTCTATGCTCTATAATCTTTGTTCTTTTCTCTTTAATCTTTTTTCTTTTTTCTTTCTTCTTCTCTCTTTCTTCTTTTCTCTTTAATCTTTTTTCTTTCTTCTTTTCTCTTTAATCTTTTTTCTTTCTTCTTTTCTCTTTCTTCTTTTCTCTTTCTTCTTTTCTCTTTCTTCTTTTCTCTTTCTTCTTTTCTCTTTCTTCTTTTCTCTTTAATCTTTTCTCTTTAATCTTTTCTCTTTATTCTTTTCTCTTTCTTCTTTTCTCTTTAATCTTTACTCTTTACTCTTTACTCTTTTCCCTCCTCTACATAAACAATGCAACTACAATATCAATCAATTTGATCCCAATGAAAGGAACAATGATTCCACCAACACCAAAAAGCAAAAGGTTTCTTCTTAACAAAGCACTGGCGCCAATTGGTTTATAACTCACGCCTTTTAAAGCCAATGGAATCAAGAACGGAATAATAATCGCGTTAAAGATTACTGCTGAAAGTATCGCGCTTTGAGGACTATATAAATTCATTATATTCAAGCCTTGAAGCGCAGGAATTGCAGTGATAAATAAAGCAGGAATAATAGCAAAGTACTTAGCAACATCATTGGCAATACTAAAAGTTGTCAAGGTTCCGCGAGTCATTAATAACTGTTTACCAATTTCAACTATCTCAATTAACTTAGTTGGATCATTGTCTAAATCGACCATATTTCCTGCTTCTTTTGCCGCTTGTGTTCCGCTATTCATGGCTACACCTACATCTGCTTGGGCAAGGGCAGGAGCATCATTTGTTCCATCTCCCATCATAGCAACAAGTCTACCCGCCATTTGCTCTTGCTTGATATAATTCATCTTATCTTCAGGTTTCGCTTCAGCAATAAAGTCATCAACCCCAGCTTTTTCAGCTATGAATTTAGCAGTCAAAGGATTATCTCCCGTAACCATTACGGTTTTAATTCCCATTTTTCGTAGGCGTTCAAATCGTTCGAACATCCCTGTTTTAATGATATCTTGTAATTCGATTACTCCAAGAGCGATTTCATTTTCAGAAACTACTAAAGGCGTTCCTCCATTTTCAGCAATGACTTTAACTTGATCTAAAAGTTCTGTTGGAAAAGGATTCCCAGCATTTGTAACCATGTTTTTAATCGCATCTGTAGCTCCTTTTCTAATTCTAGTATTTTCAAAATTGATTCCTGAACTTCTTGTTTCAGCAGTAAACTTGATAAATTGTGCATTGCTCGTTTGAAAAGATAAAGGATCTATTTTTGATAGTTCAACAATCGATTTTCCTTCTGGCGTTTCATCAGAAATAGAACTTAAAAACGCCACTTTTACTAATTGTACTTCTAAAATTCCGGGAGCAGGGTAGAAGTGAGTTGCTTTTCGATTACCAATGGTAATTGTTCCCGTTTTATCTAATAGCAATACATCAATATCTCCAGCAGTTTCTACCGCTCTACCACTTTTGGTTATTACATTCGCTCTTAACGCTCGGTCCATTCCAGCGATTCCAATTGCTGATAAAAGTCCGCCAATCGTCGTTGGAATCAAGCAAACAAAAAGGGCGATAAAAGAAGCGATTGTAATATTAACATTTGAATAATCGGCCAATGGTTTTAAAGTCACACAAACAATGATGAACACTAATGTGAACCCAGCAAGTAAAATGGTTAAAGCGATTTCATTAGGTGTTTTTTGACGTGAAGCCCCTTCTACCAAAGCAATCATTTTATCTAGGAAACTTTCGCCAGGTTCGTTAGTTACTTCGACTACAATTCGATCAGAAAGCACTTTTGTACCACCAGTAACCGAACTTTTATCTCCACCTGATTCTCTAATTACGGGAGCGGATTCGCCTGTAATGGCACTTTCATCAATGGTGGCCAAACCTTCTACGATTTCTCCATCGGTTGGAATAATATCGCCAGCTTCACATACAAATAAATCGCCTTTTTTAAGTTGAGAGGAAGATGTTTTCTCGCCACTTTTTAACGTTGCAGGAGTTTCTTCTCTGGTTTTTCGCAAACTGTCGGCCTGTGCTTTTCCTCTTGCTTCAGCGATGGCTTCGGCAAAATTTGCAAACAATAACGTTAATAACAAAACTATGAATACAACGAAATTATATCCAAAACTACCTTGCGACGTTTCGCCTGTCAATGTCCAAATAGAAACAATAAGCATCACAAATGTTCCGATTTCTACCGTAAACATCACAGGATTTCGAAACATAAGTTTCGGATTCAATTTCACAAAAGAGTTTACTAATGCTTGTTGCACAATATCTTTTTGAAATAAGGATTGATCTTTATTCATTTTATATTTTTTTTAGTAAATGGTAAAATATTCAGCTATCGGTCCTAACGCTAACACCGGGAAAAAGGCTAAAGCGGCAATGATCACTATTACTGTTAAGGTTACTAATCCAAAAGTTCCTGTATCGGTTCTTAAAGTTCCATCGCCTTGTGGGATGTATTTTTTCTGTGCCAATAAACCAGCAATCGCTACAGGTCCAATAATGGGTAAAAATCGAGCTAAAATCAGAATGATTCCTGTAGAAACGTTCCACCAAACCGTATTATCTCCTAAACCTTCAAATCCACTACCGTTATTTGCTGAGGCTGAGGTAAATTCGTAAAGCATTTCACTTAGACCATGAAATCCAGGATTATTCAGTGTTGCAGTGCCATACTCAGGCATCGCAGCGGTTAATGCAGTGCCAACTAATATTAAAATGGGGTGGACTAAAGCTATAATCATAGCTATTTTCATTTCTCTAGCTTCCACTTTTTTCCCAAAAAATTCTGGAGTTCTGCCTACCATGAGACCACTAATAAAAACTGCCAAAATGATAAAGACAAAAAAGTTTAAAATTCCAACACCCACACCACCATAAAAACAATTAATCATCATGGCAATTAGCTCATTCATACCTGACAGAGGCATACTACTATCATGCATAGAATTCACGGATCCTGTTGAAATAACTGTGGTAGCAATGCTCCAATATCCTGATGCCGCTGCGCCAATTCGTGCTTCTTTTCCTTCCACAGCACCAAGAGAAGTATCAATTCCCATTTTTTCAATAGCAGGATTTCCATGCATTTCTCCTATTACATTTGGAATGGCCAAAGCCAAAAATCCAATTGTCATTACTCCAAAAATCATCCAAGAGAATTTCTTTCTTTTTATAAAATATCCAAAGGCAAAAATCATTGCAAACGGAATCAACATTTGAGCAATCATTTCGACCATATTAGACAAGTAAGTAGGATTCTCAAAAGGATGGGCGGAATTAGTACCAAAAAATCCACCTCCATTAGTTCCCACATGTTTTATTGCTATAAATGCTGCTGCTGGTCCACGAGAAACCTCTTGTGTATCATTTTGTAAAGTAGTAATGCTATCTTTTCCTTCAAATGTCATAGGCGTTCCTTGGAAAGCCAAGATAAGCGCAACTATAAATGAAATAGGGAGTAAAATACGCGTACAAGATTTCATAAAGTACATATAGAAATTTCCTAGAGTGGTACTGGATTTATCTCTAAAAGCTCTGAATACGACTACTGCAGCAGCCATTCCAGTTCCTGCACTTACAAACTGTAAGAACATTAACCAATATTGACCTAGATAACTTAATCCAGACTCACCTGAATAGTGCTGCAAGTTGCAATTCACAACAAAAGAAATCACCGTATTAAAAGCTAAATCGGCGGACATACTTGGATTCCTATCAGGATTCAGGGGTAAATTTCCTTGTGTCATTAGGATAATCATTCCCAAAACAAACCAAATTAAGTTTATGGTCAATAGAGCTTTTAAGTGTTGTTTCCAATCCATTTCTTCATCTGGATCGACACCGCTTAACTTAAAAAACATTTTTTCAAGCGGATTAAATATAAAATCAAGCCACGTCTTTTCTAGTCCGTAAACCTTGGAAATATATTTTCCTAATGGAATAGCGAGAGCCAAGGTGAGCAAAAACATTGCTACAATTCCTAATATTTCTGTATTCATTTTTTATTATTAAAGGTTAAATAATCTTTCATCGTCAAAATTTTTCTGGTTTTATAAGCACATAACAGATGTAAATAAAAACGGCTATTGCTACTATAAATAATGCTGTCATAATTTTTTAATTTTCTAAAATGGTTCGTAGATAACCTTGTTTTGATTCCTTGGAGAGAAAACCCAAATGTTTCTTTAAGCTTGCTGGATTTTCCTGAGTGCTTAACTCAGTAAAAAATTCATTTTCTATTGCGTTTCTCATATAATGATTACCGCCTTCATATAGCATATTTATTACTCTTATAACTTCTCTTGCCGCCTCAGATTCTTCTTCATTGGCTGAATCCATGTTTTCCATACAATATCTAGCGACACGTTTTAAAAGCGCATATTGATCAACGGTTTCATCATTTGTTGAGGGAAAATCGCTCCAGTTTTTACAATCAGGTATCCATTGCTGGATAGCCTCGTAAATTTTTGTTTTCATTGTTAAATGTTGTCAAAATAATTAATAGAGAGATAGAGCAACCAAAAGCAGAATAAACCGAGTGCAACGAGGATAATAGTTAGCATAGTAAATAAATTTAGATTAATGAAATTCAGAGTGTCACTTTTAAAATGATCTGCCTCAAACTCCTAGAGCATTGATTTGTTTGTTGTATTCTAATTTTAAATTTTGAGGAAAAAGGTTGGAAATGCTACAGTGACGCAGTTCCATAAAAGTGGAAACCGAAAAAACATAGACATTTGAAATCGCATTTTTAGTTTCGTTACTGCCGTTTAATAATAATTCGTCAGCAATTTGTAAACATTTTTTTGCACGAATGATATTTCCAGAAATAATAAATGTCTTGGTAATTTCCGCCAACCGTTCTGCTTGTTTGTAAATGGTAGTTACTTGATTTTTCATTAGTATGAATTTTTATGTTCTCTTCCCTTATGCCAAAATACGTTCCAATAAATATTAAATCATGTAAGGCGCTGTTAGCGTTGTACTTGTAAATTTTACTAAAAAAAAGACATAAAAAAAGCCTATCAAAATGATAGGCTTTTATTGAAATGATAGGCTTTTATTGAATGTTGTATTCTTCTAATTTTCGATATAAGGTTGCAATACCAATTTCGAGTAAACGAGCTGCTTCAGCTTTATTACCCTTAGTATAATTTAACAGTTTTTGGATGTGTAACTTTTCTACACTTTGCATGGAGAATGCCGATAAACTTTTATTGCTCTTTGGGATTTGTTGCTGAATTTCAAAAGGAAGTAAATCCATCGTCAAAAAATCATCATTGCATAAAATTATAGAGCGTTCTATTATATTTCTCAGTTCACGAACATTTCCTGGCCAATTATAAGTTTCTAATTTTTGTAAAAAATCGGGACTAATTTGTATTTTATTCCTACTCATTTTTTCTGCAAATAAATTAACAAAGTACTGAGTTAAGGGTTCAATGTCTTTTAGTCTTTCGCGTAAAGGCGGAATTATAATTTCAAAAATATTTAATCTAAAATATAAGTCTTGGCGAAAGCGATGTTCCTCACTTTCTATTTTTAAATTCCTGTTAGTGGCAGCAATCAGACGAAAATTTGATTTTTTAGGTGTAGAATCGCCAACGGGAATATATTCACTAGTTTCTAGCACACGCAGTAATTTAGACTGCAAATCAATGGGCATTTCGCCTATTTCATCTAAAAACAATGTTCCACCATTAGCTTCTTCTATAAACCCTTTTTTGTCTTTTACAGCGCCTGTAAAAGCTCCTTGCTTGTGACCGAATAATTCGCTTTCTAGGATTTCTTTACTAAAAGTGCTACAGTTTAATGCCACGAATGATTTGCCCGCTCTGTTGCTATTTTCGTGAATTGCTTGCGCAAAAACTTCTTTACCTGTTCCAGTTTCCCCACTTAAAAGCACAGTAGAATCCGTTTTAGCCACTTTTTTAGCCAATTCGATTACCTGCTCTAAACCTTTAGATTTTCCTATAACCGAATCAAAAGAATATTTATTAGAAATCCGTTTTTCAAGCTGTTTAATTTTTTGCTGAAAGGAGACCTTTTCTAATGCTTTATGTAAAAGTGGAATAATTTTATCATTATCATCTCCTTTTACGATATAGTCGAAAGCTCCATTTTTCATCGCCTGGACACCATCAGAGATTTTGCCATAAGCTGTTAATAAAATAACTTCTATTAAAGGAAAATTAGTTTTAATTTTTTCCAGAAAATCTACGCCGTTGCCATCAGGAAGTTTGACGTCACAAAGAACAACATCGATATCATTTTGCTCTAGCTTTTTAAAACCCGATTTTAAGTCTACGGCTTCAATTACCATAAAACCCTCTGATTTTATGATTCGCGCTAAAAGACCTCTTAGTTTTTCTTCGTCATCAATTATTAAAATATTTCTCAATTAGGCTGTAGTTTAATTTTTGTAAAATTAGAAATTAATTTTTGATGTGATACGCTTTCTAAATTATATAAAATTTATGATCAAATAGTGAAAACAGAGTAGAGCAACACTATAAATTTATTGCAAAAAAAAACGCTACAATTACTTGTAGCGTTTTCGTGGGGAGAGCAGGATTCGAACCTGCGAAGTTTACACAGCAGATTTACAGTCTGCCCTCGTTGGCCGCTTGAGTATCTCCCCTAAGCCTTTGAGTACAACAGTTAACCGTTGTTAGCGGTGCAAATATAGAAACTGTTTTTGTTTCTGCAAACTAATTTTATACTTAATTTCAGTATTATTTTTAACGTATTGGTATTGAATAAAATAAAAAAAATCTCCACGAGGGAGATTTTGAATTATTAGAAGAACTAGTATTTATTTTGCTAAAAGTTCAATGATTTTAGCTCGTAAAGCGTCACCTCTTAAATCTTTTGCAACTACATTTCCTGATGCATCAAGAATAAATGTTGCGGGAATAGATTCTACTTTATATTGTGCTGCAATAGGTTCATCCCAAAATTTTAGATTTGAAACTTGATTCCAAGTCAATTTATCTTTTGCTATAGCTTCTTTCCATTTTGCTTTATCTTTATCTAAAGATACTCCAATAATGTTAAGTCCTTTGCTGTGAAATTCGTTGTAAATAGCAACAACATTTGGATTTTCTTGACGACATGGACCACACCATGAAGCCCAAAAATCTACAATTGTTACTTTTCCTAAACTTTCCTTTAACGAAATTATTTTTCCATCAGGATTAGGAGCTGAAAAATCTGCTCTTCATTTACCGTCAGTTGTTGGGGCAGTAGCTCCAACACCTGCAGGTGCTTTCATTTCAGCAAGTTTAGCTTTGATCGCTTTACCTGGTTTTGTATTTTTCAACGATTCTTCTAAACCGTTATACAATTTTTCAGATTTTGCAACATCAGCAGTTGGATCATTTAACATACCTTGAATAATCAAAGCTGAAATAAACGATTTTGGATGTGTCTCAGCATAAGAAACGTATTTAGCTTTTGAAGCTACACCTACTTCTTCTTGCAACTTATTAAATTCTTTCATCAAACCATTGATAGCAACTGTATCTTTAGTTTGCTGAGCAGTATTCATTGCGTTCATATTCTTATTTTGAAAATCCATTAGTTTTTTCTGAACTTTAGTGATTTCCTCATTGAAACTTACGTACTCATCATTGTTATAAGTTCCTGAAACTTTAGATTTTTGAATACTATCTTTGTCGATAGCTATAGTAACTTCGCCATTTTCAAGAATAAAAGGTACTTTAGCTTGTGCACCTTCAAGTTGAATCGTATAAAATGCAGGCTCAGTAATATTTCCTTTCATTGAAAATTTACCATTTTCAACTTTTACAGTATCTTTAGCAAGCAAACCCATACCGTTTTCATCTTGAGTTTCTAAGATGATTGTTTTACCATTTTCAATTCCTGTAGCAGTTCCTGAAATTAGGTATTCATCTTTGCCAACTTTGTTACAAGAGATTAGAACTACAGCTGCCGAAAGTAATAAAATTATTTTTTTCATTATTAATTAGTTATTTGATTTAAGAATGCAAAAGTATTTAAAATTATCAAATTTCAATTCTTTTTAGAGCTTAAAATTTTGTTATATTTTTTAACTTTCCGACCATTATTTGTAATATTTATTATAAAGCATTGTAATTATTTAGTAATAAAAATTAACATTTATTGATAATATTTTGAAAATCAGTATTTTGTGTTTTTTTTGTATTGTTATAAAACTCAGTACTTAGATTAGAATAGACATTAAATTTACTTTTATCTGTAAATTTTGATTTTAAACACAAAAAAAGCATCCTAAATAAGGATGCTTTTATATTTTTTTGATTCAAAATTATTAGTCTTGATTAATTGTTTTTCTCCATGTAAAAGAATTTAATATGTGGCGTTTAGCGAATCTTCCAGGAGAATCAGCATTAACCATTTTTACATAAGTGGCTTTAGGAACACTAATATATTCATAAACACTACCATTTGAAAAATTAATTATCAATCTACCTTCAACAAACTTGTAATCAGTTATTGTAGATGTAGCTATTGTTTCTGTATATTCTGGTAAATTTGCTTTTATCGTTTCAGGATTGATACTTACCAAAAAGTGGTACGCTTCAATAATTTTTTTACTATTTTCTTCTGCTTCTTTTAATCCATTTTCATCACCTTGAAATTTATCAGGATGTGCTTCTTTCATCGCATTGCGATAAATTGTTTTCAAATCTTTAAGTTCTGCAGTTTTATCTACATTAAGCAATTTACGGTATTCAACTATTTTTTTCATAAATAAAGTAACTACTTGTCCTTTTCTATAAGATCAATATACTTGATTTTATAAGCGACAAATTTTTTGCAAAGGTACACTTTTTTTTATTTTAAAAGTTTATGGTTAATAAAATTTTATAAAAATGACTAATTACTTTAATTTAAGCTACTAATAATTTTTTATTGTTGTGGTTTGTTATTTGCTTTGTCGAAATTTTTTGATTTTTTTGGATATTTATTGTAGCTAATATCACTTGGATTCTCAATGATTGATTTTATGGTAATCCATTCACCAACAGCATATTTAGTTGCCATTTTATAATCTAATAGGTATTCACCGCAAAAAAAGTTGTTATTTTCATCTTTTTCCATAATTCCAGTGTAAACCCCTTTTTGTAACATTCTTTCTTCAGATGCTTTAGTCATAATTTATATATTTATATCTGTTTTTTGACTGCAAAGCTAATCAAATATTGTTTCGGTTGCTACCATTTACCCTTTGTCATTATATTTGCACCATGGAAAAAAACTTTAAACCCAATCCAAATTCATTTAAAAATACTTTTTGTATATTTTATGAAGTCGACAAAAAAGATATTGAGGGATTGGCAATACAATACGATAGTAAAGCGGGGAGTAAATATTATTACACTAAACTAGGAATGTATCGTCTCTCAAATCATTGGGGACGACTCGCCAATAGTAAATGGCGCTTACAGCCTTTAGAACTAGAGTCTGAATCTAAATATAAATTAGGTTTTGCATTATGGGAAAACTTCTATCAAGATAATGCCTTGGAGAAACTTTATTATTTGGAAGCTGATTTTACAAAAAACACTATTAACTATCAACATAAATGCAATCCTAATTATGATAGTATAGCGATATTAAGAACTAGTTTTGAAACTACTAAACGGATCAAACAAATTCGAAATTTATTTAATTTAACTTCTTGGGCTCAATATTTTAAGAATTATGATATTGCTTTTTTAAGGGAAAAAATTATAACAGATATGATTTATACTGATAAAACGTTAGAGGAAATAAAAAGAAATTATTTATAAATTTTTGACAAGCCTAGATTAATCTTTTCTGTTTGCATTCATCTGTAAATTAGTAATATCAATTTTTTTAATAAAATAAATTATTTTTAAATCTTGAAGCACTGATAAAGGAAATGTAAAGTTTTTATTCAAAGAATTTTTATATTAAAAATTTTGAAGACGGAGGTTAAATCGTATCACTTTATTAACTAAAGTCTTGATACAATATAAACTAAATCAAGAATTGTTATTGGTTTTGATAAATATCCCAAAATATTGGAATAAGACTGTGCTTTAGTTTTATCTTCTAGTGCAATTGAAGAACTTACCAAGTAAATCACGATATTTTTTTTAATTTTATCTTGTTGGAGTAACATTTCATCCATAAATTCCCATCCATCCATTATAGGCATATTAACATCTAGTAAAATTAAATCTGGAGAATTAGTACAACTATCTGTCAAATTTAATAATTCATCAAATGCTTCCTGACCATTACTAAACGAACAGATCATCGAAAAGATATCCGATTTTTTAATTATTTTATGTATTATGGTTTGATAGATAGGGTCATCATCTATGATCCAAACTGTTTTTTTTATCATTTTATATAGATTTTAAATGTTGTCCCAATATTGAGTTCACTTTCTACATTTATAAATCCACCCATGGCATCAATTTGATTTTTAGTAATAAATAATCCTAAGCCCTTAGAATCAGCATTAGTACTAAAAGTTTTATACATTCCAAAAATTTTATTACCATTTCTTTTTAAATCAATTCCAATTCCATTATCCGTGATTGTAAGAACATTGAATCCATTTTCCTGATGTAAACTTATAATTATTTTAGGTTTACGCTCACTATGACGGTATCTAATAGCATTTGAAATTATATTGTACAAAACACTTTCTAAATAGGCTGGATTATAAATGATTGTACAGTCAGGATCAATTTCATTAGTTATTTCAACTTCATTAATCTTAATACTATCTTGTAATAAATTAGTAGTCATTGTAATATAATGTTGTAATCGCAATGGCTCGGTTAATATACTGGTATTCGTATTAATATTGATAACTTCATTTAAATGCAGCATTGTTTCATCTAAAGAAGCAGAAACGCTTTTTAATAATTCTAAAAATTGTTCACGTTCTTCTTCATTTTCTGCTGATTCAATTAAGGAAATAATCGATGCAATATTGCTAGTATGAGATCTTAAATTATGTGAGATAATATAGGAAAAATTGAGTAATCTTTTATTCTGCTCAGAAACTAATTGAAAGGAGGCATGTAGTTCTTTTTCAGCTTCTTTATTTTTTGTGATATCAAGTGTGAGACCGCGTAGTTGGGTAGCAATTCCATCACTACTTATTATCGTTACTATATTGCGCATCCAAACGGTTCGTCCATCTTTGGCGATCATTCTATACTCAAATTCATGATTTTGCAACAATTTAATTTGGTTATCACAAAATTCTTGAACCCACACTCGATCTTCTTCATGAACATGATCCAACCAGAAAGTGGGCGAGGACAACCATTCCGTAGTTGTATATGCTAATATTTTAGTGACTTTATTGCTAATAAAATTGAAAGTATAATTAATTGCGTCGCATTCCCAAACAATACCGTCAATTGTATTAATCAATGATTCAATACGCAATTGAGATTCTACTATTATTTTTTCAGAATTTTTACGTTCCGTTATCTCTTCCGTAGAAATAATAATTCGTTCAAGATTTTCTTCATAGCCATGAATAACATTCCACCTTAAATCAATATTGCGAATCTCTTTGTTTGCATTAATAATTGTAGTGTCAAATATCCCTTGCGTTGCTTTTTGTGTAATAGCAGTTATTATTTTACTAAAATCGCCTATCGCATCTGATCCAATAATTTTACTAAATCCTAATTTTAAGTTTTCTTTATTTTCAAATTCACATAAGGTTAAACTCATTGCATTTACGTCAATTACTCTTACTAGAGCGAGGCAGTCATAAAATATTTGTGAATTAGCTTTTAAATATGCATTAACAGCTTTAGGCTTTTGATTTATTAAATTTATTTTTAATAGATATTTTTTGACATCAGAAAAATCTACTTCCCATAATGGAATTGGCGTATCCTCAAAAAGACTTTTAAATCTTATTTCACTATTTTTAATTAATATTTCGGCATTTTTTTTAATTGATATGTCTTCTATAATTGCAATATGATTTACAAACGAATAATCTTCTTTTAAAAGAGGTGAAACCGTTAAGTTAATCCATAAAACATCGCCATTTTTAATATATAATCTTTTTTCTATCGAATAATTTTCAATTAATCCCTCTTTGATATTCTCAAAAAGCACTAAATCTTCTGCTAAATCTTCTGGATGCGTAATAGATTGGAAATTCAACTCTTTCATTTCCTTTTGTGTGTACCCTAATAACTGGCAATATTTCTCATTTGTTTCAATAAACTTTCCAGTAAATGAATCTAAATAAGCAATACCAACAGCTGCTTGATCAAAAATGACTTGATATTTGATTTCAGAATTTATTAATTTTCGAGCTTGTGCGTTTATTAGAAGTTCTAACTCTTTTGGTTTTTTAAGTAAATTAAAAATTAAAACACCAAAAAGTGCTGCCAAAAATATTCCAATAATTCCTGGAATTAATATTTGAGCTTGAAAAAAATTTTGTTCTTTAGCAATAATATGTAACTTCCAGTCTCCATCTGGAATTGTGGTAGACATACTATAATGCTTAGTAAAATCGGTGGGATTTGATAAATAAAAAGTTTCCTTTTTCTTTAACATATCATATTTTGAGAATTGAAAATAATATTTAGAGTTATCAATATTTTCAATACCTGCTGATTTTAACAACGATTTTAAACTTAATATAACTGATGAAAATCCCCAAAATTTATTATTTTCAAAAACAGGAAATCTTCCAATAATACCTAATCCACCTTGCTTTAATTTTTGAGGACCCGCAAAATACATTTTTTTAGTCGCAATAGATTTTAATGCATCTTTATTATTGCTAACATCATTAAGTATATTTAAATTTAAAGCTCCGCGGTTTGATTCAAGCGGGTAAATATACTTTACAATCCCATTAGGCGAAAGTTGGACAGTGTGAATACTATAGTTTGAAGCTATTAATCTTTTAGCTATAATATCAAAATCTTTGGGAATACCTTCATCATCGATAGTCAAAGCAAGAGTCAAAGTAGTAGTATAGCAATTTTTTAGAGATTGTTCTATATTTTGACGGATGACATTGAGAATGGTGTTCATTTCCCGCTGTTCATCTTCCTTCATCAATTTATATTGTTGAAAAACGATAAAACTCGCAATATAACTCAGAATTAAAAATGTTATAAATCCAGTTAATTTAGGTCGTTTATAAAACCATTCAGCAAATTTATCTTGTTTTTCTTTTGAATCCATGTTTTAAAAAAACGGTTTATAATGATCAAAAATATAAAAAAAAGTTAAATAATGATATGAATTATTAAGTAAACGGGTAAAAATTCCAATTTTGTTAGAAAGTTTACGATAAAAAGGTTTTGATTGATTTAAGCAATTCAATAATTATTATTTATTAATCACTAATTTTGTTAGCTAGTCAGTTATCAGTGATTATTTAATTGTTATTATATTAAGAAAATTTTGAGGATAAATTATGACCGTTGAGCTGAGTTGTTATTAAATTTATCTTTATGCATAATTAGTTCAACACCAAATATCAAATATTAATAATCTATGGGTAGAAACAACGAAAGAAATATAAAGAAGCACAATGATAAATTGCATAAAGCACAAGATAAAATCAAGCAAGCTGAAATAGTTCGTAAGGAGAAATTAAAGCAAATCGTAAAGAAGTTTAATGAAGACAATATACAAGACACTAATTTAAATAAAGATCATGGAAAAAAATAAATTTGCCACAGTAAAAGTAGGTGTTCAAGTGATAATCGATTTAATTGCAGATAAAAACGCTAAAGAAGCAGAAAACAAATTAGCGGAAGTAAGTGAAGACTTAGATGAATTACTAGATTTCGCTCAAGAAGATGAGGATTTGCTGGAAGTGAGTAAATATCAAGTATTATTAAACCAATTGCATCAAAAAATTGTTGGGCTTAATGGACAAGCTACTTCTTCCAATTAATTTTTAGTATAATAATGATTATAATAGACTGTTACTGCGGATCTAGCAAGCAGTTCCGAGATTGTTGCGAGCCAATTATTAAAGGGGCTTATAATGCGACAACTGCCGTGACTTTAATGCGTTCTCGGTACTCCGCATACGCAACACTTCATGCTGATTATTTACAAGCGACCACTCATATTTCTACAAGGAAGTTTTATAGTATTGACGATATTTTACAATGGGCGACGAGTAATCATTGGCAAAAATTAGAAGTGCTGCACGCTACGGAAAATACGGTGGGGTTCAAAGCATATTATTTAGACGATAATGGTCAAAACCAAATTCATCACGAACTTTCTAGTTTTGTTTTTGAAAATGGGAGTTGGTTTTATGTTGATGGGAAGTTTTTTTGAGTTGACAAATAATTAATTAGAATTTGCTTTTAGTACTAATTGAAACCGTTAAAAAAAGGAATCTTAAAGTATTGTATAAAAAAAGACGCGTTTTAGCATCTTGTAATTCAAGAATTATTTCAAAACTATAAAATTTTCGAATGTCTGCATTGTAAAGATTCTGATACATAAACTCAGGTGGAATGTGAGAATTTCTTAATTGTTTTTCTTCAAGAAAAAGTCTGCGTTTTGCTAATGTTTTCATATTTCAATTTTATATTTTTTGTTTTAAAGGTTGGTTATGTTACTGATTTTGAGGTACAAGTACTTGTAACGTCTCCGCGCTAAAAGTACATTATTAATGATAGCTAACTGAGAACTTTAGGTAAGATAAAATATTTTCGTGAAAACAAAATTTCTGACAAGTGTAAATTTTGAAATGAATTTTATCATGCGTTGTCGGCTGGCTCTGTTATTATATAATTCTATAAATTTCGTCAATAGTTTTTTTGTCCTTGTTTTTCCATTCTGTCCAGCCATTTGCTCTTCTTCCTAATACGGCTGCTGCAGCGGCACTTGGAGATCCGAAAAGGTAATCTTCCGTAAAGATGTAAACATCATTTTGTAACTGTATAATATTATTTTCTTTAAGTTTATTTCTGACTCCTAAAACCCTTTCTCCAGCAGTTTTAGTTTCTTCGATATTAGCTTTGGAACCTTTAAATACAACAAAACCATCGTCAGATAATTCTCCTTGCGCAAGTGCATTTTTTCCCTTACAATGTAAAATTTCTTTTGATGTAGTTTCAGCATTTCGAATTTCTTCAAAGATTGGAAAGCCCAAAGTTGATAGCAAGATTTTCATTGTTTCAAAATTATCATGTAAATCAGCTTCCATACTCTCTGAAATATGTTCTCTAGTTGGAACTGTTAAGTTTTCTAAATCATATCGTCCAACTTCTTTCGCAGTTTTAACACAATAGTACTCAAGAAATTTTACATGTGATTTTGTAAATATTTCTGATTTCGAAGTTATTGCGATTGCATAGTTCGAAAACTCTTTTTGTCTATTATGATCTTTTAGTCTTTTAAAACAGTCATCGGTTTCCCCAATGTATGCAATAGGTTTAGCTTTGTCTTCGTTAATTCCAAACAAAAAACAAACACCGTACTTTTTGATTTCTTGTCTAGCTTCACTATCTAGTAACTTATTACGTGGAATCAAAGTCGCATGAATCATTCGATTTGTAATTTCTGCAATCTTTATACTTGTTGGATTTCCGTCTGGAAGAAAGATTTGTATTGTTTAAGGACGATTGTTCATCTTTATGTGATTTTTTTCAGCTTGCTTGTAACTTATTTATGCGTATGACAAAATCATAAATACTTAGCCAATTGTGGGCGGATATGTATGACTATTTCACATACATTACTAAACCCAAATACATAAAATTTTGTAACAAATTCATTACCACCTTTTAATGACAATTATCTTTCTTGCACAAATCGCGCGTGAGTGATAGTAGTGGAAATCCTCCCGCTTTTCAGGGAGATTGAAACGTATAGCACGACCGCGCTGCAACGTTAGTGGAAGCGTGGACACGCCCAAATCATTATGAAAAGAGTCACCTAAAATCTCATTTAACTAAAAATTAGTAAACGTTTGCCTGAAGGACGCTGCAAAATGATGTAATTTTAAAGTCTATGGAAAATGTAAATAAAAAAGGTTTCTTTTTCAAGCAATATGAAGCGCCGTTTCAGTCCCCGTTTGATAAACTCTTTGGGATTTTCAAGGAGTTAATTACCCATACTTCGGGAGATTTTGATGAAGCGATCGACTGGTTGCGAGAATTAGACAAGGAATATAAACTCACCGATGAACAATATACTATTGATGATTTTATTGAAGATTTAAGGAAAAAAGGATATATCCGTGATGAACTAAAGGAGGACGGAACTTCGGGAATTGGGATTACCGCCAAGACGGAACGTGCGATAAGACAGCAAGCTCTGGATACTATTTTTGGCAATCTAAAACGCTCTGGAAGTGGGAATCATAAAACCAAACATGCAGGAAGTGGAGACGAACATACAGGTGAGTTTCGGGAGTTTCATTTTGGAGATGGACTGGAACGAATTTCGTTGACAGAAAGTCTACGCAATGCCCAAATCAATAATGGTGTCGAGGATTTTATGTTGACCGAAAACGATTTGGTTGTTGAGGAAACGCAGTTTAAATCCCAGATGAGTACGGTGTTGATGATTGATATAAGCCACAGTATGATTTTGTACGGCGAAGATCGAATTACACCTGCTAAAAAAGTAGCGATGGCGCTGGCGGAATTAATTACAACGCGCTATCCAAAAGATACTTTAGATATTTTGGTTTTTGGAAATGATGCTTGGACGATCCAAATTAGCGATTTGCCGTATTTAAAAGTGGGACCTTATCATACCAATACAGTCGCTGGATTGCAGTTGGCTATGGATATTTTGCGTCGCAAACGTAACACCAACAAACAAATTTTTATGATTACCGATGGGAAACCGAGTTGCGTTAGAGAAAAAGATGGTTCCTATTACATGAATAGTAACGGTCTGGATGAATATATTGTGGATAAATGTTACAATCAGGCACAACAGGCCAGAAAGTTGCACATTCCCATTACTACGTTTATGATCGCCAATGATCCGTATTTGCAAAAATTTGTAAACCATTTTACCGAAGCGAATCAAGGAAAAGCATTTTATACTGGTCTCAAAGGACTAGGAGAAATGATTTTTGAAGATTATGAGACGAATAGGAAGAAGAGGATTAAGTAGTTTTAATTTAGGAGGAAAGAGGAAAGAGGAAAGAGGAAAGAGGAAAGAGGAAAGAGGAAAGAGGAAAGAGGAAAGAGGAAAGAGGAAAGAGGAAAGAGGAAAGAGTAAAGAGTAAAGAGGAAAGAGGAAAGAGGAAAGAGTAAAGAGGAAAGAGTAAAGAGTAAAGAGGAAAGAGGAAAGAGGAAAGATGAAAGAAAGTAGTTATTAGTTATAAGTAATTAGTTAAAAATATATTTAGAGAATAGCAGTAATAAAATATAAAATTAATCTTGGTGAACTTTGCGTAAAAACTTGGTGAACTTTGTGGTTAAAAAAAACAAACATGAAAATAGAAAATATAAATACACTTGGCGATTTAAGAAAAGTGAATTACGAAAGTAAAACCATTAAAGACGAATTGCGTTCGAATTTGAGAGAGAAGATTAAAGCTGGACAAACTACTTTTGAAGGAGTCCATGGTTTTGAGAATACTGTAATTCCAGAGTTGGAACGCGCGATTTTGTCGCGTCATAATATCAATTTATTGGGGTTACGTGGTCAAGCCAAAACGAGATTAGCACGTAAAATGATCGAATTATTGGATGAATATATTCCATTTGTGACAGGTTCAGAGATTAATGATGATCCTATGAATCCGATTTCCCGATTTGCAAAGGATATGATTGAAAGTAAAGGCGACCAAACACCAATATCTTGGTTGCACAGAAGCGATCGTTTCTTTGAAAAACTAGCTACACCGGATGTAACAGTTGCCGATTTGATTGGTGATATTGATCCTATAAAAGCAGCCAATCTAAAACTTTCTTACGCTGATGATCGTGTGATACATTTTGGAATGATTCCACGAGCGAATCGCTGTATTTTTGTCATCAATGAACTACCCGATTTACAAGCTCGAATCCAAGTTGCTTTGTTTAATATCCTACAAGAAGGTGATATCCAAATTAGAGGTTTCAAATTGAGATTGCCGCTCGATATGCAATTTGTATTTACAGCTAACCCTGAAGATTACACTAACAGAGGAAGTATTGTAACGCCACTGAAAGATAGAATAGGTTCGCAAATTTTAACGCATTACCCTGATACTATCAAAATTGCTAGAACCATAACAGAGCAAGAAGCAAAGTTAGATTCTTTACAAAACGAAATGGTGTATGTGCCTTCACTGGCAAGAGATTTACTGGAGCAAGTTAGTTTTGAAGCTCGAGAAAGTGAATATATTGATAATAAAAGTGGAATTAGTGCTCGATTGAGTATTACGGCTTTTGAGAATTTACTAAGCACAGCAGAGAGAAGAGCTTTAAAAGCTGGTGATGATAAAACAACGGTGCGTTTATCAGATTTTATGGGAATTATACCTTCTATCACTGGAAAAGTTGAATTAGTTTATGAAGGAGAACAAGAGGGAGCAGCTGAAGTGGCGCAACATTTATTAGGTGATGCAATTCATACTTTTTTCCCGGCCTATTTTCCAAAGATTGAAAAGTTAGAAAAACAAGATGAAAAAACTGCTTATACAGATATCATCGATTGGTTTTTTGCCGAAAGTGGTTTTGAATTATTAGACGACTGCTCAGATGAAGACTATCAGAGAATATTGGGAAGTATAGTTCCACTTGAAATTTTAATCAAAAAATATCAGCCACAAGTCTCCAATGAAGATAAATTTTTTATGAAAGAGTTTATATTGTGGGCTTTAGTAGAATATAAAAAATTAAGCAAAGATCGCTTCTCAGAAGGGTATCAATTTAAAGATATTTACGGTAGTTTTATCAGTAAATTGTAAATTGAGAAGGGTTTAGATTTAGTTCTAAGCCCTTTTTTTTAATTACTATTGTTCTAACCGCAAATTCGCAGATTTTAAATTTATATATTGTTGACAAATAAATTTAGTATTTCAAATAAAACAATTTAAATTTTTGACTTTTAATTAAAGTTTTTAATAATCAGCGAATCTGCGGTAAAAAAACAACTTATATTTATTTCACAATAATTCAATCCAAATTTTTTTTTTTCTACTTTTACCCGTTGGCGGTCTAAGCAGTCAATGAGAATTGACATGGAAAATAACTTCGAGACTTTAATTGCCACTTATATTGAAAATAAAGTAGGTATATCAGAACATTTTTTGAGTGATACTTTAGCCAATAATTTAAAGCAAAACTTAATTGCTCTCAATACTAAAAGTTTATTGGTTGAGGCAGGCACAGGAAACGCAGAAAAAGTTTTGTATGATGGAGCAATTCGGAGTGATTCTATTTATTGGTTAGACAAAAAACACAACAATGCATTTGAAAATGAATTCTTTACCTTGATAGAAGAATTTATACTTTATTTAAATCAAAGTTGTTATGCCGGTATCACTAGTTATGAATTTCATTATTCCTTATACGAACCGGGTGATTTCTATTTAAAACATTTGGATCAATTTAAAAGCAATCCTAGCCGGAAATACTCTATGATCAGCTACCTAAATGCTAATTGGCAAGAAAGAGATGGTGGCGAATTACTAATTTACCAGGTAGATCACAATCAAAATATTGCGCCAACACAAGGTAAAACCGTTTTCTTTAAAAGTGACGAGCTAGTACATGAAGTATTAGTTACTAACAGTACCAGAATGAGTATTACGGGTTGGTTAAAGAGTGATTAATTTCGTAGATGCTAAATAATATTCGTTATTAAAAAGACATACTCTACTGAAATTAATTGCCTTTCACTCGAGTGAAAATCTTTTGTAGTAATCTTTTCCCATCGCGTTTACTTTTAGGAACTTCGATAGCTTTTAACTCAGAATTGCTTTGAATGAATTGATAACTAAAGGCGAATTGTGGGCTCGTTGGATTGTCATTTAAAAGGCCGAATCGCAAATCATTAAAGTATAAATGATTATCTTTTTTAGAGATAATATACCAACCTTCGCTAGCTTGCTTAAGCTTTTCAAAATCTGAATTTCCTATTAAACGCTTTTCTAAAGTGATATTTTTACTGTACGCTTCAAATGAAATAGGCTGGGTATCAAAAAGGGAATAGTCAGCGAGTAAATAATGGTTCGTAGTCGCGATGTTTGCATTCCACAGAATCAAGTTGAAAGCGGTTGGTTTTACAATAATTTCTGCATATTGAATTCCTTGTTTAGATAATGCTTTTTCAAACTGAGATAAGATATATAATTTTATAAAACAGGACAAAAGTAAATACGAACTGCTAACTAGTAATCCTCTTTTTATATATTTATATCGGAAGGTTTCGTTTTTTGTTTTCCCTACCATTATTAGTGAGATAATAAGTGGAATGGTATATAAAGGATCAATTACAAAAATGGTTTTTAAAGCAAATCGATGTTCCAATGGCCACAGTATTTGAGTTCCCCAAGAGGTAAACATATCTAGCAATACATGAGTGAATAAAACCCAAAAAGACATATTAGTTGCATGAAAAAAGTTAATTTTTCCTTTTTCTATTTTTGAAATTATATATCCAAAAAGCGGACTAATTAATAAAAATAGAAAAAGCGAATGACTAATTCCGCGATGAATTAATACTGCATCTACAGGATTTAAGAGTAATCCAACAAGCACATCTAAATCTGGCAGTGTTCCTAAAATCGCACCGTACAAAAAAGTTTTATTTTTTAGTTGTTTGCCAGCGCATACTTCGGCTACTGCAATTCCGAGAACGATTTGAGTAAAAGAATCCATACTGCGAAAGTAAGTCTTATCAATCGACTTCACAATTGAAGTATTATAAATTGCATGTTATGTAATTATTTTTTGAGCTACAGATCAAAAAAATTAAAATGATTTTATAACTGTGGAAATTTATGAATTCTGTCGCAAAAATTTTAAGGTATTTATTCGAATTTGAAGCCTTAATGTGCTAACGCATATTAATTTTAGAAATAAACTCTCCATTTAACAATAAACAGTAATTTTGCGTTCTAAAATTTTGTTATGCTTTTTCTTATTTTAAGTGTTATATGCAGTGTTACAGTAGGTGTTATTTTTAAAATATCTCGAAAATATAAGGTCAATAATTCCCAGATTGTTGCCTCAAATTATTTCTTTGCTTTGTTATTTTGTTATTTTTTTTTCAGTCCTGATTTAACGTCTGTAAGTGCGCAATCACCATGGAGTTTATATATCATTATTGGGCTCTTGTTGCCCACTGTTTTCCTAGTTTTGGCAGCGTCAATAAAACATATTGGAATAGTAAAAACCGATGCTGCTCAACGACTTTCACTTTTTATACCTATTCTCGCGGCTTGGTTTATTTTTAAAGAGGAATTTAGCACTTTGAAAATTACAGCGCTGATTATTGGATTACCAGCAATAGCACTGATTTTGGCGAAACCTACTGAAAAAACCGAAAACAAATGGATTTATCCTGCATTAGTTTTACTAGGATTTGGACTGATTGATATTCTTTTTAAACAAATTGCATTATACACCACTTTGCCTTATACTACATCATTATTTGTGGTTTTTAGTGTTGCATTACTTATTATGATAATGGTAATTGTTTATGAATCAATCATAAAAAATACAGCTTTAGAATTCAAAAATTTAGCCTTTGGTGGATTAGTTGGTGTTTTCAATTTTGGAAATATACTTTTTTATTTAAAAGCGCATCAGGCATTTTCAGAAAATCCCTCTACTGTTTTCGCTGGTATGAACATTGGGGTAATTATATTGGGAAGTATAATTGGTATTTTTATGTTTAAAGAAAAACTAACTAAATTAAATTATTTAGGACTTTTTTTAGCTTTGATAGCAATTGTATTATTAGTCTTCTCCCAATTAAAATTACATTGATTAAATTTTTATTTTTTCTAACTCTAAATAGATATGATCCATTTCTTTTTTAATTTGAACAATATCTTTATTTATGGCTTCAATTTCATTCTCAATTAGCTTGATTTCCTGATCTTTTTCGCTAGCTGATCGTAATAATTGAAATTCCTGAGCTTTTTTAAGTCGGTCTTTAGCTTGGTCTAAAGCGCTTACATTTACAAAAAGTTTTTCTTGCAGTACAACAACGTCTGTATTTAGTCGGATTTTTTTTTCTTTCAAAATTCTTTCCAGTTCTAATTTTTCCCGCTCAATGATTTGACTTTTTTGTTCCTCAATTCGTTTCTCTTGCAACTGAAATTGTAAATTATCCTTTTCAGTGATACTGTTTTTTTGATTTATATCGGCAGTTCTTTCGTTTTTAAACATGGTAAAAACAAATGTTCCTATAGTCATTATAATAAGCGCACTGAGCATATAAAAGAGAGTTTTATTAATTCCCAGTACCTTTGAATCTAATTGTTCTTCTACTTCAATATCTAAATCATCAGCTCTAATATCTGGCATTATTTTAAAAGGCGGAGGTGTCGCAATAAACAGAGATTGCAATTCAGGTACATCTCCAGCCTGTTTCCAATCGGTCATACCTTCGCACCACACGGGAGTAGTTTTTAGTAGTTCTATAGATTTAAGAGTTACTAATTCAAAAGGACCGGTACTTTCAGTGCCGTTATGTAAGTAATAAGATTTCATGAAGCAGATGATTATTTGAAAATTCAAATGTACAAAACAAATTGTTTTTTTTGTATTACCATGAAGCCGGAAAATTTTAAGATTATAAGCGTAAAATTAAATAGTTTCATGACATTATCTTTAAATTAGGTGTTGATATTATTGTTATTATTGATTTTATCGTGTTTAATAATACTGGCATTACTATCAATGATAGAAAGCTTACTTCTACCTAAAAATTACTTTTTAAATATAAAATACTACTAGAAATATATAAGTCAATTACAATATTAAATTTTAAAAATTATATGAGATACAATTTAAGGTGTTTTAGCTCGCACATGTATTATGACTTTCAAAAGTTTTAAACGATAACCATTGCTGAGGTCTAAAGATAAGGACATGGAAAAATTAAAAATAATTATAGTACGTTTGTAATTAAAGCTTTCCAATTATTTAAAAAAAAAATCAAATGAGTTTAAAAGATTTATTAGACCTTAGTAATGACAGCAGCCTTTCTGGTCAAAAATGGCATGTGTTGCGACAGTCAATTGTTAAAAGACTTTTGTCCACAGGCAACGCTACTATTGCTGAGTTAGGTGCTGAACTACAATCTAGTGTACCTACAGTGACTAAAGCTGTGAATGAATTACTAACTGAAGATTATATTGTAGATATGGGGAAAATCACTAATAGTGGTGGAAGACGTCCTTCTCTATACAGTATTAACCCTACTTGTGCTTATTTTTTAGGAATTGAAGTAGGTAGAAGTAGCATGTCTATTGGATTGCAAAATATAAAGAGTGAGTTTGTTAGTATAGAATTAGGAATATCTTTTATTTTAGAAAACACTCAAGATTCGCTATTAGAATTTTGTCATTTAATTAATTCTTTTGTCGATGATACAGCCGTCGATAGACAAATGATTGTAGGCGCTTGTATCAATTTATCAGGTCGCATCAACTCTATGGAAGGGTTTAGTTATAACTTCTTTTTTAGTGAAAATCGTCCCTTATATGAAATCATTTCTGAACAGCTAGGTTTGCCCGTTCGTTTAGAAAACGATACTAGAGCAATGGCGTTTGGTGAATATCGAAAAGGAGTTGTTGATGAAGAACAAAATGTGATTTACTTAAATTATGGTTGGGGAGTTGCTATCGGAATTATTACGGATGGCAACTTATACTATGGAAAATCGGGATATTCAGGGGAATTTGGTCATAGCAATATATTTGATAATGGAATTTTATGTCAATGTGGTAAAACAGGATGTTTAGAAACAGAAATATCAGGTTGGTCTTTAGTCAATCAATTTAAAGAAGCCATCAAGGAAGGAAAACAATCTAAAATTGTACTAGATGAAAATTCAAATAGCTTGCAACATTATACGATCATAAATGGAGCCCTGCAATATGAAGATAGCTTATGTGTTGAATTAATATCGAAACAAAGCGAGAAAATGGGGCGTTATTTATCTATGATTCTCAATATTTTTAATCCTGAGTTACTTGTTATTGGTGGTGATTTCTCCATATTAGGGGGTTATGTGCTGTTGCCAATTCAATCTGCATTAAAGAAATATTCTTTAGGACTGGTAAATAGAGATGTTAAATTAAAAAAATCAAGTTTAGGGTTGCGTGCTGGCGTAATTGGCGCTTGTTGTGTAGTGAAGGAAAAAATGTTACATTCTGTTTTTATAGCAACAAATTCCTAAAATTAAGATATTTATTAAAATTTTTTAATAATTATATATTGTTTGTTAAATAATTTTGTAAGTTTACAATCAAACTTATATTAAAGACCTATGAAATGTTTAATTAAAAAACGACCACCAACTTCTTGGTTGTCTTCAAAAAACCGGAAAGTTGCCCATGTAGTTACAATCTTTCTAACAGCTGTAACAATTCAAGTTTCGGCTAAAGAATCAACTGTAAAAAATAAAGACAACCCTAAAATTGATGTTGCTTATAATTTTATTCAGAAAATTATTAAAGGTAGAGTAGTTGATGAAAAAGGAGAAGCAATACCTGGAGCAAACATAACTGCAAAAGGGTCTAAATTATCTACACAAACAGATTTTGATGGTAATTTCACATTTGAGATTCCTGACAATGTGACTACATTAATTGTTTCATATATTGGTCTTCAAGAACAAGAAGTTACTATTGGTAACTTACCACTGACAATAGTTCTTAAAGAAGTAGGACAGCAAATGAATGAGGTCATTGTTGTAGGTTATGGACAACAAAACAGAAGAACTTTAAGTACCTCAATTTCTAAATTAGATAAAAAAGTTCTTGAAAACGTACCTTATTCTAATGTTACTCAAGCATTGCAGGGAAATGTGACAGGACTAACGGTTCGCACTGCATCTGGCCAACCTGGCAAGGCATCAAATATTTTAGTTCGTGGAGGAACATCTATTGACAATCCTTCGGGCGCTACGCCAATGTATATTGTTGATGGTGTTATTCGTTTTCAAATCGACGACATAAATCCGCTTGATATTGCTTCTTTACAAGTCTTAAAAGATGCGGCCGCTACTTCAATTTATGGGGCTCGTGCTTCAAATGGAGTTATTATTATCACTACATCTACTGGTAAAGCAGGTAAAACTAAAATTACTTACAACGTCTCTACGCAAAATAGCCAAGTAGGTAAGAAATACGATTTTTTAGATGGGGGAAATTATATCAGATTACAAAGACAAGGTCTTTATAACGCTGCAGAAATTGCAGGACTTTCTACCACCACTGGTATTGCCAGATTAGGACAATTGACAGGAGCATCTCCAGCAGGAACAGGTAATAATTTATTATCAAATACACCGTTTGCCACTCTATTAAAATCTAATTTATCAGCAAGTACTATTGGAGATTTACAAGCTAAAGGCTGGCAAGAAATTACCGATCCACTTAATGCTGCAAATATTATCATGTATAAAAGCACGAATTGGAATGATGTATTGTTTCAGTCTGCAATAACACAGAATCATACGTTAGGAATTAGTGGCGGCAGTGATAAAGGAGTGTTCGACTTAAGTCTAGGATATTTAAAAGGGGACGGGATTACCATATTTACTGGCTATCAACGTTTTACAAGTAAATTGAACGCCTCATTGAAAGTAGCTGATAATTTCACCTTAAATGGACGTGTATTATATTCTAGAGCAAGTAATAATCAAGTAGTGGCTAGTAGCGTCGTATTTAACCGCTATCTAGGAAATTCGCCAACAACAAAATTATACTTAGAAGACGGTTCACTAGCTCCTGGACAAAACAATATTAATGGGAATCCGTTGTATCAAATGGGCAAAGTGAAAGGAATAAATGAAAATGATAAATTGCAAATGAGTGTTGATGGCGATCTCAAAATCAATAAGGATTTAACTTTTACACCATCTCTTTCTCTTTACAGCGAAAATGAAAATAACAATACCTTTCAACAAGCCTTTTTAAGTGGTAGTAACGGTTTAGTCGATAATACACGTACTGCAACAAGATTAAGCAATCAAATTGCACAATTTCAATATGAAGGAGTATTGACTTATGTTAAAAATTTAGAAAACATAGGTGATTTTCAAGGCAAATTGGGCGTTTCCAAATTTGATAGAACAATCAAATTATTTAACGCATCAGGAAAAGGAAGTCCATCTGATCTTGCCCAAACCTTAGATTCTTCTCCTACACCTGTTTCTGTATTTAGCAACAATACTAAATTAGTTTTGAATAGTATTTTTGGTCGTTTAAATTACGATTATAAAAGTAGATATTTTGCAACAGCATCATTTAGATATGATGGTGCTTCAAGTTTAGGACCAGATAATAAGTATGGTTTTTTTCCAGGCTTATCTGTAGGCTGGAACGTCCATGAAGAGCAAATATGGTCTGTAATGCCAGAAGTAATTTCTTCCTTAAAAATTCGTGGAAGTTTTGGCGTAAACGGAAATCTAGGTACGTTAGGTGATTTTCAAGCAGGTGGTTTATATTCAGGAACTTCTAATGGATTTGCAAACAGTTACAACGGACAGTCTGCAATTGTAAATTCTCAAATTGCAAACCCCGGTTTAAAATGGGAACAATCACAAACCTTTAATGCTGGCTTTGATTTAGGATTTAGTAATGATAAAATTAGATTGTTAGGCGATTTCTATAATAAACTAACTTCAGACTTATTGACTAACTTAACACTACCTTCTAATAGTGGTTTTTCAACTGTTTTAACTAATTTAGGTGGATTGAGAAGTAAAGGATTTGAGTTAGAGTTAAATGCTAATGTATATAATCAAAATGATTTAAAAATCAATATTGGCGCAAATATTTCTCATAACATTAATACAATTGAAAAGCTTCCATTCAATGGTAATATTAATAACAGAATTGGAGGGACGGAAATTTGGGATGTAGAAAGTGGAAGTTATAAATACGTTGGCGGTTTACAAGAGGGACAGAAAATTGGAAATTTTTATGCTCATAAGCAATTATCTATTCTTTCTACAAAAGCAGAAGCAGATGCTTATAATTTGACCACAAGGGATAATTATGTTTCAAAAACTGCTGTAAATGGAGGAAATCCAACAGGAAATAAATTTGCAGGTGATGCCATATTTGAAGATACTGATAAAAATGGTATAATTGATAGTAGAGACAGAGCTTACATGGGTAATATGTTGCCAAAATATACCGGAGGTTTTAACTTTACAACTGAGTATAAAGGTCTTTCGTTAGCAGTTAGAACTGATTATTCAATAGGGTCAACCATTTATAATGAAGCTCGAGCACGTTTCGTTGGTCAATTTCAAGGAAATTATGGGCTAATCGCTGAAAGTTTACAGTCTTGGCAAAAAGAGGGCGATATTACAAATGTACCTCGTTATCGATGGGCAGATCAAACTAACCAAAATAATTTATTTAGATCTGAGGCAGGTGGTGCATCTTATAATACAAATATGTTCCAAGGTAATAGTCGATATTATGAAAGTGGTGATTATTTGTGTTTAAGAGAAATAACTGTAAGTTATAATGTACCAGAAAGTATAGTTAAAAAAATAAAATTGTCTAATATACGAGTATACTTAACAGGTAGTAATTTATATTATTTTACTAAGTACACTGGTTTAAGTCCAGAAGTGCAAGGAGTTGATGGAGGTTCTAGTTTAGGATTGAATGATGCTGGAGCGAAAGGAACTTATCCTGTACCTAGAAGCATCACAATTGGTTTAAATATTGGATTGTAAATTTTTAAAAAAAAACATAATGAGAAAGAAATTTTTTTTATACACAATACTCTTTACAAGTTTTTCAATACTGAATTCTTGTCAGGATGATTTGGATCTTAAATCAGAGAGTGTAATTACTTCTGATAGTTTTTGGAAAACTGAAGATGACGCTAAAGCAGGAGTTAATGGGATGTATTACAATTTTAGAAATGTATCGCAACAAAATTATTATTTATTGGGCGGAGCTAGAAGTGCTGAAATTACGAGCGGTGTGCAGTCACCATTGAATTTAGCAAATTATTATAATAATAATTTAACCCCTCAAAATATTGATGTAGATTGGTCAGGTCTTTATACTGTAATTCACCAGGCAAATTTAATTTTGAAATATGTGCCTATAATTTCTTTTAGTCCAACAACTCAAAATGAACAAAAAAGATATTTAGCGCAAGCTTATTCAATGCGTGCTTTAGCTTATTTTATTATGGCTCGTTCTTGGGGTGGAGTTCCAATTGTAACAACACCTACGGAGAATACCAATCAAGGAGAATATATTATTCCACGTAACACGGTTGCTGAAGTCTTTACTTTTATAAAATCAGATATTGAATTAGCAATTTCAAATTTTCCTGATGCAAATCTTAATAGAACACAATTATCATTAGCCTCTGTATATGCACTAAAATCTGAGGTTAATTTATGGACTGCAAAGCAACTTGCTGGTGGAACACCAGATTTGACCACCGCTTTAACAGCGATTAATGCAATCCCAGCAGGACCAGCTTTACTATCTAATTTTAAAGATGTATTTTCTTTTAATAATAAAGGAAATAATGAAATACTATTTGCTATTCGATATTCTTTAGCCGATGTTCCTTCATCAGTCTCAGATAACTGGAATTCATTTATGTTTGTAGGTCCAAGCGATTTTGCACCTTTAACGGCAGCAACTGCTATAACAACCTTTGGAACTTTAGGAGGTGGAGCAGGAAATGCTGGTATCTCAAGAGTACAACCAGATATTACACGTTTTAACTTTTCTAATACTGATACCCGCAAATCAGCTACTTATTTAACCTTGATGAATGGAGCTACGCCCGTTGTAACAGGTTTAGTAAAATATAATGGAACAGTTGATGGAACTACCAGAAGATTTGTGAGTGATATTATCATTTATCGTTGGGCTGACATTTTATTAATGAAAGCTGAAATTAAAAACGCCTTAAATCAAGATCCATCTACGGAAATGAATTTAGTTATACAAAGAGCAGATCCTACAGCATCATTTATAAATGGTTCTAAAGCTGATAATGATGATGCAATTTTAAGAGAGCGTTTACATGAATTAGCTTTCGAAGGAAAAGCATGGTGGGATTTAGTTCGTTTTTATAAAACTGCTAATATAACTTCTATGGCGGGGAAAAAGATTTTGTTTCCAATATCGCAGAACACTTTAAATTATAATCCTAAAATTACACCTAATCCATAAAACTATTATAAATGAATTTTGAGGCCAGATATTTCTTAAATTTCTGGCTTATTCTTATAATTAATAAAAAAAACATCTTCATGAAAATTCAACATTTACAAGGTTTAATATCGGCTCCTTTTACGCCATTTGATACAAATGGAAAATTAGACGTAAGTCAAATACCAACTTACTATTCTTTTTTAAAACAAAATGGAGTAACAGGCGCTTTCATTAATGGTTCTACTGGAGAAGGAGTTTCAACAACTTTAGCCGAAAAAAAAGCAGTAGCTCAAGCATGGGCTGATTGTAGTAATGATGATGCTGATTTTAAAGTAATGGCATTTCTTGCAGGAACTTGTCTTGCTGATTGTATTGAACTAGCGCAACACGCTTATGAAATTGGTTTATACGCCGTTTCATTAACGGGTCCTTTTTATTTTAAACCAGCAAATGTTGATGTATTAGCACAAATCTGTATTGAAGTAGGAAAGGAAGTGCCTAACATGCCCGTGTATTATTATCATATTCCTGTATTGACTGGAGTAAACTTTCCAATGTTTGATTTAGTAAGAGCTTTAGATGGAAAATTACCCAATTTTGCTGGAGTCAAATATACGCATGAAGATTTTATGGATTATCAAAGTTGTATGACGTATGCCGATGGGAAATACGATATGCTTTGGGGACGTGATGAAAATATGCTGTCCGCATTAGTATTAGGCGCAAAAGGCGCAGTAGGAAGTACTTTTAACTATGCGGCTCCTCTTTACTATGACTTAATTGATGCTTTCAACACTAATGACTTAGTTAAAGCGCGTGTTCTACAGCAAAAATCAATTGATATGATACGACTGCTCGGTAAATATGGCGGTATCTCTGTTGGTAAAGCGTATATGAAAATGGTAGGATTTAATCTAGGAGAGTTTAGATTGCCTGTCAAAAACATGAGCACTGAACATTTTGAGTTATTCAAACAAGATGTAGCAAGTTTGAATTTTGACCAATTCAAATCAAAATAATTATTAGTTAAAAGTCTATAAAAATTCCAATATAATTCTTAGATAATAACAATAATTCACATTACCATACGTGTGAATTAGGGTAGGTTATGTTTAATACCTACATCCATTTTTAATTTTTGAATGACTTTAAAGTCACAAATAATTTAACAGCACGTTTTAATAGAAAATTATAACGATGAACAAATCTATTTTTTCTCTACTATTAATATCCCTTATTATGGCAACAACTGACGCATTTTCTCAAAAAAAAGAAGTGAAAAACGTAAAGTGGAAAACGGCGACTCAGTTAGAGAATGCTGATGGAAGTCTATCTCTCGGATTTGCAGGATCCATAAATGGCATCAGCAATGATGCATTGGTTGTAACAGGCGGCGCCAATTTTCCTGATAAAATGCCTTGGGAAGGAGGAAAGAAATATTACTCTAAAACTATTCATATACTTAAAAAGTGTACAGATGAATTTTCTTGGATTATAGAAGTGAGGGGCGAATTGCCTGAACCAATTGCCTATTGTGGCTCTACAACTGCAAGTTTAGGTGTAGTATATGTTGGTGGAGAAAATGAAAATGGACTGTCTAATAGATCTTATTTGTTAAATTGGAATAAAGATAAAAAGCAAACTGAGGTCACCGTTTTACCTGATTATCCTATTGCTGCCGCAAATATTTCGTTGGCACAAAATAATAATGTAATTTATGCAATTGGTGGCGATGAAGCAGCGAAATCTTCTGATTTATTTGCTAGTTTAGATTTAAAGGAAGCTAATCCAAAGTGGAAAATCTTACCTACTTTACCAATGGCTTTAGCCAATGCAGTGGTGATTGCACAGCAAGGAAAAAACGGAATGAATATTTACGTAATAGGAGGAAGAACAAAAACCGCTTCTGGTATAAGTGATTTGCATAATACTACTTTTATTTTCGATTTAAAAAAACAAGCTTGGGAAACTGCTGCAACAATCTCTGATGGAAAAAAGAATATGAATTTTTCGGCTGGAGCTGGAGTTGCCGTGGGAGCACATTCTCTATTAATTATTGGTGGAGACGATGGTGTTATTTTTCACCAAATAGAAACCTATTTGTCCCAAATCGCCAATGCCAAATCAGAACAAGAAAAGGCTGATTTAATAGCTAAAAAGAATCAATTGGTAATCAATCATCAAGGATTTTACAACGGAGTGTTGTTATACAATACCATAGAAAATACGTGGTCAAAAATAGACGAATTACCATTTTTGCCCCACGTGACCTCTCCCGCAGTTTTATGGGATAAAAAAATAATCTTGTCAAGTGGGGAAATTAAACCAGGAGTTAGAACTCCAAATATTATGTTAGGTTCCATTACTAAATAGTTTTTTAATTATTTCCATTTCTTAAACAGTAAATAAGCTAAAAATATACGCATAAATATGAAAGATTCTAAATATTATCCGTGGCTTGTTGTAGCCTTGTTATGGATAGTCGCATTGCTAAATTATATGGATAGACAAATGTTGGCTACCATGCGTCCATCGATGGAAACCGATATTCCTGAATTAGTTTCAGGCGAAAATTTTGGACGCTTAATGGCTATATTTCTATGGATTTATGCTTTAATGAGTCCTGTATCAGGAATTATTGCCGACAAAATGAACAGAAAATGGCTTATTGTAGGTAGTCTTTTTGTATGGTCAGCAGTCACGTACGCGATGGGATTAGCAAATAGCTACAACCAATTATATTGGTTAAGAGCTTTAATGGGAGTGAGCGAAGCTTTGTATATTCCAGCAGGATTATCTCTTATTGCTGATTACCATCAAAAAAAGACACGATCACTAGCCATAGGCATTCACATGACAGGTTTATATATGGGTTCAGCAATTGGCGGTTTTGGAGCTACTATCGCTGCATCTTTTTCTTGGCATACCACTTTTCATTATTTTGGACTTATTGGAATCATATATTCTGGATTTTTAGTGTTTTTATTAAAGGAATTCAAGCATCCTAAATCACAATCTAAAGCCACTCTTGCTAGCGTAAAGCCAGAAAAAGAATCCGTACTTAAAGGCTTGAGTATCTTATTTACAAATATGTCTTTTTGGATTATCTTATTTTATTTTGCTATTCCTAGTTTACCAGGTTGGGCTACTAAAAACTGGTTGCCGACTTTATTTTCACAAAATTTAAATATTCCTATGGAACAAGCAGGACCTTTAGCGACTATCACAATATCGGTATCCGCTTTTATAGGAGTGATCTTTGGCGGTATTTTATCTGATAGATGGGTGCAAAAAAATGTTAAAGGTAGAGTTTACACCAGCGCTATAGGTTTAGGATTAACGATTCCTGCTTTATTACTTCTTGGTTTTGGTCATTCATTATTGAATGTAGTGGGAGCGGCACTTTGTTTCGGTATTGGTTACGGAATGTTTGATGCTAATAATATGCCGATTCTTTGTCAGTTTGTTTCTTCAAAATATAGAGCTACCGCTTATGGAGTTCTAAATATGGTTGGCGTAGGTGGTGGTGCTTTAGTTACATCTTTGTTAGGGAAATATTCGGATAGCGGTACTTTAGGTAGCGGCTTTGCCTTAATGGCAGGTGTAGTTTTACTTGCGTTAATTATTCAAATAAGTTTTTTGCGTCCTAAAGTCAATGATTATGTAGATGCATAATTCTTGATTTATATAATCAAGTATTCATTTATAAATCAAGTAATTAAATTTCAATAAAGTTATTTTTTTTGGTTAGATCCATCTGTTGAGGAGAAATATAAGGTTTCGCCTCTTCAGATAGGTATTTAAAATTTTAAAAAAAAAGAATTTATTGTTTTTGAAAACTTTTCCAAGAGTCAATTTATTAAATCTATTGAACACTTTTAAGTTAGAACTGAATTAAATAATAAGAAATAAGTAGCTGAAAAAATGCTTCAAAACAATAAAACAAAATAGATGGAAATAAAAAATCCATTTATAAAATACAATATAAGATGAGTTATTCAACGACAGATCTGCAAGAGTTAAAAGATTTTTATCAAAATCAATTAGTAAATGACACGGTTCCATTTTGGTTTCCACGTTCTATTGACACTGAATTTGGAGGATATTTATTAATGCGAGATCAAGATGGAAGTTTGATCGATGACGATAAAGCGGTTTGGATTCAAGGTCGTGCTGCATGGCTTTTATCCACGCTTTATAATACGGTTGAACCAAAAAAAGAATGGTTAGACGGGGCCAAATCAGGAATTGATTTTTTAAACAATCATTGCTTTGATACAGATGGTCAAATGTTTTTTCACGTAACTCGTGACGGACAACCGATACGCAAACGCCGTTACTATTTTTCAGAAACATTTGCGGTTATTGCAATGGCGTCTTACGCTAAAGCAAGTGGTGATAAAGCTGCTGCTGAAAAGGCACGCTATCTATTTGGAAAATGTATGGATTATTCTACTAATCCTAGCTTACTACAAGCAAAATTCACAACTACTCGTCCTTCAAAAGGGATTGGTGTGCCCATGATTATGATGAATACGGCACAACAGTTAAGAGAAACAATAGGTGATCCTCGATGTGATGAATGGATCGATAAATGGATTAACGAAATTGAAACCTATTTTGTAAAAGACGATATTAAATGTGTGATGGAGCAAGTCGCTCCTGATGGATCAATTATTGATCATATCGATGGCCGAACTTTGAATCCTGGGCATGCAATTGAAGGGGCTTGGTTTATTTTGCATGAAGCAAAATATAGAAATAGTGATCCTTATTTAATCAAATTAGGCTGCAAAATGCTTGATTATATGTGGGAACGCGGATGGGACAAAGAGCATGGCGGCATTTTGTATTTCCGTGATGTATATGACAAACCGGTGCAAGAATATTGGCAAGACATGAAGTTTTGGTGGCCACACAATGAAGTGATTATTGCTACGCTATTAGCATACACACTGACTGGGGATGAAAAGTATGCTAAATGGCATAAAATGGTTCATGATTATGCGTATAGTAAATTTCACGATAAGGAAAATGGGGAATGGTTTGGTTATTTACATAAAGATGGAACAATTGCACAAACTGCTAAAGGGAATATGTTTAAAGGACCATTTCACTTACCCAGACAAGAGTGGTATTGTTTAGAAATACTGAAGGAGTATTTAAATAAACAACTATAAACACAGCTCTTCATTTCACAAATTGTTGAATCGAAAATTACAAGATTTGGAGAATATTTCAATTTCTGAACTATACAAACAACACATACTAACACTAAATCAATTTTATTATGAAAAAGATTTTCACATCACTTTTTTTCTTTGCTGTAATAGCAATTTCCGCCCAAAATGAAAACTATCAAATTGCCGATGGAGTAATTTCACATCAGGACTTATTCAATACTTCAATGGTTGAAGGGGTAAACTGCTTTCGAATTCCAGCAATTGTTACAGCGCCAAACGGTGATCTAATAGCGGCTATTGATGAGCGTGTTCCTAATTGCGGTGATTTAAATAGAAGCGGTGATATTAATATTGTTGTGAGACGAAGTGCGGACAATGGTAAAACATGGTCTGGAATTGAAACGGTAGTCAATTTTCCACTAGGACTTTCAGCCTCAGATCCTTCGATGATTGTAGATCGAGATACTAAAGAAATCATTCTTTTTTATAATTACATGGATTATGAAAAAGAAAGAGATATTTATTATTTACACGTAGTAAAAAGTAGGGATAACGGAAAAACGTGGAGTAAACCAGAAGATATCACCAGCCAAATTGCCAAACCAGAATGGCATAAAGATTTTAAATTCATCACTTCAGGTCGTGGAATTCAAACTAGAGACGGTAAACTTTTACATACTTTAGTTAATCTAAGCAAGGGGTTATTTATTTTTGGAAGTGATGATCATGGAAAAACTTGGTATTTTATTGATACTCCAATAAAACCAGCTGATGAATCTAAAATTATCGAATTAGCTGATGGATCATGGATGGTTAACGCGAGAGTTAACGGCGGAAAAATGCGTTATGTACATACTTCTGCTGATGAGGGAAAAACTTGGACAAGCAAGCCAGAACCAGCGCTTATTGATCCAAGTTGCAACGCAAGTATCATTAGATATACCGCAAAAGCAGATGGATTTGATAAAGACAGAATTATTTTCTCCAACGCTAAAATGGAGAAAGGGCGTATGAATCTTAATGTTCGTATTAGCTATGATGAAGGGAAAACATGGTCAGAAGGGAAAACTATTTATGCGGGAAGTTCAGCTTACTCCTCTTTAACAGTTTTAAAAAATGGTGATATGGCTGTATTTTTTGAAAAAGACAATCATACACAAAATGTCTTTGTAAGCTTTTCTTTAAAGTGGTTAACAGACGGAAAAGATAAGTTTAAAAAAGCATCTAAAAAGAAAATCAAATAATTACTTTAACCCTTCAAGAATTTAAAATTTTTGAAGGGTTTTTATTTTTGTACGATGTCAATTTATTTTTTAATAACAAACCACTTTATAAAGTATTCTAGATGCACAATTTTATAAAAAAATATTGGTTTTATTATTTTGCAGTTTTCTTATCATTTTTAATTGGTGGAAATGCTAGCGCTCAAATCAAGAAAAGTAATTTTCCTGAAAGTATGTTTCCCACCTATTACCATCAAAGGGTAAGTCATTTTGAGACTTTGCCAAAGACTAAAAGTGATATTGTTTTTTTAGGAAATAGTATTACTGATGGCGCCGAGTGGAACGAGTTATTCAACGATAATCGAATAAAAAATCGTGGAATTAGTGGAGATTTTACCGCTGGAGTTCTGAATCGTTTGGACGAGATAAGTATTCGAAAACCGATGAAAGTATTTTTATTAATTGGGGTCAATGACTTGGCGAGAAACACTTCAACCGACAGTATTTTTAAAAATATCATACAAATTGCAAAATTTTTAAAACAAGAAAGTCCGTCAACAAAATTATATGTTCAAAGTATTTTACCCGTAAATAACAACTTCAAAACCTTTGGTGGACACACTAGTAAAGAAGAGCAAATTAAAACTTTGAACGCTGCTTTAAAGTTAAATGCATCTACAAATCACTATACTTATATTGACCTTTATTCAAATTTCTTGGATAAAAATGGAAAAATGGATATAAAGTTTACCAATGATGGATTGCACTTAACGGGCGATGGATATTTATTATGGAAACATATCATTTTTCCTTACGTTTTCGATTTAGAATTTAAACCCTCTTTACTGCCAAAACCACAGCAACTAATTTGGAATAAAGGCTATTTTGCTCTCACTGATACCAATACTATTTTTGTAGATAATCCTAATTTAATGAAAGAGGGATTAGCATTACAAAAAGCAATGGTGATGAGAGGATTAGAGGTTGAATTGACCAATAAAAAACCAAGTAAAGTAAATTACATTACACTTCAATTAGGCAAAGTAAATTCATCTCTGAATCCTGTAGAAGCTTATAACCTAAAAACTAGCACTGATAAAATTACGCTAACAGCTAACATGCCCAACGGAATTCATAACGGCATCCAAACTTTATTGCAATTAATGCGTGACAATGTTGCTGTAGATGCTTCGGAAATTACAGATTGGCCAGCTTTTGCATGGCGCGGTTTTATGGTTGACGTAGGCAGAAATTACCAATCTATGAAACTGTTAAAACAACAAATTGATGTAATGGCGGCATATAAAATGAATATTTTTCATTTTCATTTTACTGAAGACATTGCGTGGAGATTGCAAAGTAAGCTATACCCACAATTAACTAATCCAGAATTTATGCTTAGGGATAAAGGCGAATATTATACGGAGGAAGATTTAAAAGAACTGATTGCCTTTTGCAAAGAACGTTATATCACTCTTCTTCCTGAAATTGATATGCCGGGTCACAGCGCCGCATTTACAAGAGCAATGGGTGTAGAGATGCAAAGTGATGCCGGTTTAGTGATTGTAAAAAATATAATTAAAGAGTTTTGCGCAACTTATGATGTTCCTTATTTGCATTTAGGAGCCGACGAAGTGAAAATCACCAATCAAAAATTTTTACCTGAAGTGATAGCACTTACTGAAAGTTTAGGTAAGAGAGTAATAGGATGGGAGCCAGGTGGCAATTTTACTGATGGGGTAATCCGCCAGCTGTGGATGGAAGGAGCGACAAAAGTCAGTGAAAATAAAAAAATAAAGTATATAGATTCAAGACATTTATATTTAAACCACATGGATCCTTTAGAAAGTGTAGTCACTATTTTTAATTCACAGATTTGTAATTTACCACAAGGAAATGAAAACGCTTTGGGAGGAATTGTATGCATGTGGAATGACAGAGCTTTAGAAAATGGTGATGACGTAATGAAAATGAATCCGGTATATCCTGGAATGTTGACTTTTGCAGAACGCAGTTGGCAAGGCGGCGGATCTGCTGGTTGGACTGCAATAATTGGCGAACCCCAAAGTGAAAAAGCGCTTGCTTTTATTGAGTTCGAAAACCGTTTATTGGATCAAAAAAAGCAAAATTTTAAAGCCTTAGATTTTAACTATCAAAAACAAGCTGATTTAGTTTGGAATATATATGGTCCATTTGAGAATAAAGGCGATTTAACTAAAACTTTTGCACCTGAAACCCTAAAGTTTAATCCATCAAAAGAAAAACCAACATACAAAGCTACTGGTGGAACTTTAATAATAAGACATTGGTGGGCACCCTTAATTTCGGGAATTATTGAAGAGGTTAAAGAAAATACAACTTGGTATGCTCAAACCAAGATTTGGAGTGATGAAGATAAAGAGCAACAATTTTGGATTGGTTTTAATAATTTATCGCGTTCTATGAATACTGATTCGCCTGCTGCTGGAACTTGGAATAATTTAGATAGTTCCGTTTCCGTAAATAATAAGATAATCAGTCCGCCATTATGGAAACGACCTAATCAAAAAGGAAGTCTAGAAATACCATTAATTGATGAAGGCTATGAATTTAGAGAGCCAACAAAAATTAATCTAAAAAAAGGGTGGAATACAGTGAATGTAAAATTGCCAATTAGTTCTTTTAAAGGACAAAATTGGCAAAATCCTGTAAAATGGATGTTTACTTTTATACCAGTACGTTAATACTTTAAAAATTCTACTTTAAATAAATTATTCAACTTGAAGAATATAGAGTTCTTCTTTCAATTAAAATAACCTAACACATCATAATATAGAAAATTAAAAAAACGCTGAAGGTCTTTAAATAAGAAAACAAGACCTATTTTTGCATTCTTTTCAAATTCCATCTCTAAATTATACAATGAAACAAGTTACCCTTAGTAATCAAGTATTATATCTTTTAAGTATTTCAGCAGGTTTAGTAGTCGCCAATCTTTATTATAACCAGCCATTATTGCATCAAATAGCTGTTAGTTATAAAGTTTCAGATGCTGAAGTGAGTAACGTGGCTTTATTCACACAGTTAGGTTACGCTTTAGGTTTATTATTTATTATTCCGCTTGGGGATAAAGTTTCGAATAAGAAAATATTGCAATGGGATTTTTTAGTTATGGTTATATCGCTGATTGCTGCAGGATTAGCCAACTCTCTTTTTATTTTAATTATCAGTAGTTTTTTTGTAGGTTTTACATCGGCAATACCTCAACTATTTGTTCCTATGGCGGCACAACTTTCAGACGATAAAAATCGAGGAAGAGCTATTGGAATTGTAATGAGTGGATTGTTGATAGGAATTTTAGGAAGTCGAGTTATTAGTGGTTTTGTGGGAGAGCAATTTGGATGGCGAGTGATGTTTTATGCCGCAGCAGTGATGATGGTTTTGTTGTTTGTAATTTTAAAATTTAAACTACCTTCAATAAAACCAGTATTTGAAGGAAGCTATGTAAGTTTAATGAAATCGCTTTATCATTATTTTTCTACTGATTCTTCTTTGCGATTAGCCACTTTAAGAGGAGGTTTAGCTTTTGCTGGATTAAGTGCTTTTTGGACCACTCTCGTATTTTTAATGGAAGATTCGTTTGGTTACGGCAGTACGATTGCTGGTGCATTTGGTATTCTAGGAATTGTAGGAGCTTTAGGAGCAACGGTTGTTGGAAAAATGGGTGAAAAAATTAGTAATCATTCAATAATAGTATTTGGTACATTATTACTCATTGTATCATGGATCATAATTGTATTCTCTGGGCACTCAATAATTGGTTTGATGGCAGGTGTATTATTAGTGGATCTAGGAATGCAATCTCTCCACATTACCAACCAAAAAATTATATTTTCTAACACTCCCGAAGCTAGAAATAGAGTAAATACCATTTATATGGTTGGCTTTTTTATAGGTGGTGCTTTTGGGACAGTGGCAGGAGCACTAGCTTGGGGAAATTATAAATGGATAGGAGTAGGTACATTAGGAATTGTTTTATCTGTATCAATCTTAATAGTACATTTGGTATTTAGAAAGCGTTAAACTAAAAAGAAAAGGACTTTTCTAAATACGCTTTTGTTATTGATTTTTTAAATTTGCTAAATTTTAAAACGCATTATTTTCTGGATATTTTTAAACTTTGTGAAATATATAATGAAATAATGATGCTCATATTTACTTTGATTGTAATCCTGACAAAGTAGATAAATTAGTAGATATTGTTCATCAAGAAATTGATAAAATAAAAAATGGTGCAATTGCAGAGGAAGATTTAAATAAGGTTTTGACCAGTTATATAAAGGAACTGAAAGAAGAAAAAGAGTATACTGGTTATGAGTTAAATGTAATGTATGATTACGCTATTGAAGGTTATAATAGAAATAATATTAAGAATAACCTCAATCTTATAAATGCAGTTATGAAGCAAGACATTCAAAACTTAGTAAAAACAATGATCACTGGTGCTGAAAGTTTTGAGTTTATATTTAAACCGAAAAAGTAATGCTAAAACAAGTTCTATGTTGACAGTATAAATTTGTACAAAAACGAATAAATATAGTAAGGGTCATTTTTAAAAATGGCCCTTTTTTACTTTTTATAATACAATTTTTACGTGTTTTATACCTTTTTTATGCTGTCCCAGTGAAACTATTTCTGATCAAATTTTATTTTCATTTTGATAACAGATATTGTAGTTTACATATAGATTTAAGGTGAAACATAATGCCGAATGACTACTTAAGTTGATATAATTCTTATTGTGATGAGATATCATAATAAAGTTATGAATTTATTTTTTGACGAGTAAGTTGCAATAAAGAGTTGTTTTACCTTTATAAAGTAAATCATTTGCAGTACTTTTAAAAAAACGAAAGAAAACATGAAAAAAAAAAACAGAATAGTATCCAGTATGGTTTTATTGATGGTATTATTACTTAGTTGCTCACCGAAAAAAAAAGAATTAAACATGGATAATATGGAAAATAATAAAGCACTTTTTGAAGCCGTTTCTAAAAGTGACATACAAATTACCGCTGAAATTATCACAAAAAATCCTTCATTAGAACTAAAAAATAATCAAGGTAGAACAGCATTAATGGAGGCGCTGTACAATGGGAATAATGAAGCAGCGAAATTATTAATAAATTCAGGTGCCGATGTAAACGCGCAAGATAATATGAAAAATAGTCCTTTTTTATATGCTGGAGCAGAAGGTAATTTAGAAATCGTAAAATTAACACTTAATCATGGGGCGAATTTCAAAATTTACAATCGTTATGGAGGAACAGCACTTATTCCTGCTGCTGAAAAGGGACACTTAGAAGTAGTAAAGTTGTTAGTAAATTATCCAAATTTCCCAAAGGATCACATTAATAATCTTGGGTGGACAGCATTGCTTGAAGCGGTATTATTGAGTGATGGCGGAAAAGTACACGTTGAAATAGTAGATGCTTTAATAAAAGGCGGCTGCGATGTAAACATTGCTGATAGAAACGGTGACACTTCATTAGATCACGCTAAGAAAATGCGATATAAGGAAATGGTAAAATTGTTGGAAAAAGCAGGAGCAAATTAATAAAAAGAAAAATGGATCAAAACGCAATTAGTAGAAAAAAATTTTTGGGATTGAGTGCAGCTGCTACTGGCGCTGCGTTGTTCTCTAGTATTAGCGGCAAAGCAATGATTAATAAAACATCTGATGATAAAAGTACAATTGATGATAAAGGATATATATTATCAAATGTGAGATTAGAAGAAAGTTTTGAATACAACGATAAAAACGAAGTTGTTGCCACTAACACTTCTCTCTATAATTTACATATTGCCAATGGCAAAATAAAAAAAATAACTAAGGATAAACTTGATTTAAAATTAAAAAAAGTAGATGCTAAGGGATTTTTAATGCTTCCCGCATTACGAGATATGCACATACATATTGATAAAACCTATTATGGAGGGCAGTGGAATGCAGCGCCTAGAAAAGGGTTTACCGTAAAGGATATGATTGTGCTGGAGCAAAAAATTATTCCTCAATTGCTTACTGATTCACAACGTAAAGCCGAGGAAGCGATCGCGTTAATGAAAAGTCAGGGTACTTTTTTTGCTAGATGTCAATGCAATATAGATCCTGTGAGTGGATTGAAAAGTTTAGAACATTTGTTACTAGCGCTGGACAAAAACAAAGATAGTTTTGCCTGGGAAATAGTAGCTTTTCCCCAACATGGCATTCTCTATTCGCAGTCTGAGTCTTTATTGAGAGAAGCGGCTAAAATGGGAGTGGACTTTATTGGTGGACTTGATCCTACAACTGTAGATGGAAATTTAGAAAAGTCACTTGATGCGATGTTTCAAATTGCTATTGATAATAATAAAGGAATTGATATTCACTTGCATGAATCTCCACCATCAGGTAAAGCCGCAATTGAATATATCATCAAGAAAACACAAGAGAATAAGCAACTTCAAGGTAAAACTTATATAAGTCATGGATTTGCATTAGCTCGAATGGAGCCGAAAGAAGTAGAAAAAATTGCCGAACAAATGGCGCAACTTGGTATTGGTATAGTTTCAACAGTTCCTATAGGAAGAACTATTATGCCACTGCCAACACTCAAAAAATATGGTGTAAAACTCACGACAGGAACAGATAGTATTGTTGATCATTGGCAGCCATTTGGCACTTGTGATATGCTTGAAAAAGCAAAGTTGTGTGCTCAGTTATATGGCTGGACAGATGAATTTAGTTTAAGTAGAGCCTTGCATATTTCTACAACTAACGAGATTTTACCGCTTAATGATGCTGGTATTCGTGCATGGCCTCTTGAGGATAACGAAGCTAATTTTATTTTAGTTAACGCTAGTTGTTCGGCAGAAGCAGTTGCACGATTGCCTAAAAGAGAAGGAGTGTTTTTTAAAGGAAAACGTATAGCAGGAGAAATGTAAGTTTATGGTTTGTTTTCTCCGTTTCCTATTCCAAACTACTATTTTAAAAAAAAAGATGCCGTAATAGCATCTTTTTTTTTATTTTGAATTCGCATAATTATATAAATTAATTTCAGAAACGATCTTGATACACTACGAGTCACTGGATATTCTTTCCGGTTTTACTGCTTGCAGAAAATCAGATTCAAACCAATATTATTTTGTTACTGATTTTAGGAAACTTAATAAATAACCTTTGTAGTCTTTTTTGTAAATAAAACAATATTACTCTTCTTCACTTTCTGAAAGCTTTAATTCTTGCTCTTCAATGTCAGAAGCAATTTCGAAGAAACTAAAAATAGAACCACCATAGCTTTTTTGAAAAGAAAAGTGAATCATGTGTTCCAGTTTAGTGTATTTAGAATGTTCAATAACCATCATTCCCTCTGTATTAAGCAATTCTCTTTCAAAAACTAATTCTATAATTTTTTCAAAGGTTTTTTGGTCAAATCCATAAGGTGGATCAGCAAAAATAATATCATACGATGTTTTACATCTTTCTAGATAAGTGTAAACATCACTTTTTGTGGCAGCGATATTAAAATCATATTCTGTAGCCACTTGCTTGATGAACTTTACACAACCAAAATCACCATCTACAGAGGTAATTGGCGTACTACCGCGTGAAGCAAATTCATAACTAATGTTTCCAGTTCCAGCGAACAAGTCTAATATTTTAAGTCCTTCAAAACTAAAATGATTATTCAAAACATTAAATAAGGCTTCTTTAGACATATCGGTGGTAGGACGAACGGGCAAACCTTTTGGTGGAGAGATGCGTCGTCCTTTGTATTTTCCTGAAATTATTCTCATGAGTTAAAAAGTATAAAATGTTTTCTGTTTTCTACTTCAGAAAAATTGTTATTTTTGTTAAAATCTTCACTGTTTATTAAAGAAACATTCCTGATGTATTTATAAGCTATTTTAAAATATTCGCTTTTGGATTCGATATCTCCAATAAGATCTAAATGGAAATTCTCTGGATTTAAATTTAATTGCTCTGCTGTAAACAAGATATAATAGATATAATCTTCAGGAGTGTTGTAATCAAAACTATTATAAAGAAGGAGTTTTTGATTCTCAACGATAATTATTTCAAAATGAAAAGAACTAAAATGGACAAACATCTTTTTTTCATCTTTATTTTTTGAGGCTATTAATAGTGTAGGAACTAAAATAGTACTAGAATGCTTATAATCAAAACTGCCAAAATGATCTATTAATAAATTATTGATATTGACGTATGGAATATAAACTGAATTTAATTCATAGTTTGGAATCACGTCAAAGGCAAAAAAGTCAGTATTAAAGACCTTTATATTATATTGCAAATAACTGCCTAAATAATCTTCGTCAAATAATGATTGAGGAACAAACGTAGATAGATTGTTCGCATGGATTACTAAAACTTCATCATATAATTCTCTTAATTCTGGGTAATTGGTGAAAGAATCGTTGATGGCATTTTCAATTTTAAAATTAGGCTCTTTCTGATCAAAATTTATTTCCTTAAAAGTGATAATAGTTTTATTCAACGTATCAAAACAACAATAAGAGAGACCGTTTAAAGAAATCTGAATTGATAATTTTTTGAAAACTTTTTTAGTAATATTAATTTCTTTTGTTAGCATTTTTTGTTAGCTGGGTTGCTTACTTTTTTTCTTTAAAAAAATAAATTAAGAGTACAAACTTACAAATAAAATTAGCAAAGGCAATTGCATTGACAATATCAATTTTGAAAATCAATGCCAACTTTATTTCATAATTAAAAAACACTTTTAATTATTAAAATTAAGAAAAACGTAATATTTAGTGTTTTATAGTTTTATATTAACCCGCTATTTTTGTCAGTCAAATTGATTATTACCACTGAAATAGCTTACTTTGCATTAAAATAACATTTATGAATTCCTCATTGTTTTACAGTGTTTTAAAGCGAAAATTTCCATTTCAACCTACTTACAAACAAGATATATTTTTTCAAAAAATCGCTATTTTTTTGACAGAAACTGACAACAGAACTATTTTTGTGTTAAAAGGGTATGCTGGAACAGGAAAGACAACCGTAATTTCGACAATTGTAAATAGTTTAATTGACATCAATAAAAAGTATGTCTTACTAGCGCCAACGGGTCGTGCAGCGAAAGTGATCGCTAACTATTCAAATAAACCAGCGTTCACTATTCATAAAAAAATATATTTTCCAAAAAAATCTTCTGGAGGAGGAGTTGCCTTTACACTGCAACAAAATAAACATAAAAACACCATTTTCATAGTTGATGAAGCTTCGATGATTTCAGATACAAATTCTGATTCTAAATTATATGAAAATGGTTCCTTGTTAGATGATTTGATTTCATACGTATACTCAGGAGCAAATTGTAAAATGATATTGCTAGGAGACACAGCACAACTACCGCCTGTGAACTTAGATATAAGTCCCGCTTTAGACATTCAAACTTTAGCGATCAATTATGATAAAGAAATTGAGCATATTGAACTGGATGAAGTGATGCGTCAAGAAGAAGACTCAGGGATTTTATATAATGCGACGGAATTAAGGGAATTATTAAAGGATTCATTTATCGATGAATTCAAATTTAAAGTCAAGAAATTTAAAGATATAGTTAGACTGACTGACGGTTATGATATTCAAGATGCTATAAATTCGGCTTATAGTAATTACAGTATTGAAGACACCGCTTTTATTGTTCGTTCGAATAAAAGAGCAAATCAATATAATGAGCAAATAAGAACCAAAATTTTAGATAAGGAAAGTGAACTTTCTACTGGCGACTTTTTGATGGTTGTCAAAAACAATTATTTCTGGCTCAAAGATTCAGATCAAGCGGGATTTATTGCCAATGGTGATATTATTGAAGTTTTAGCAATCTTTACTATAAAAGAGTTATATGGATTTAAATTTGCCAACGTAAAAATTAGAATGATTGACTATCCTGATCAAAAACCTTTTGAAACCGTTTTATTATTAGATACCATTAAAAGCGAATCGCCTTCACTAACGTATGAAGAATCAAATAGACTATATCAAGAAGTTTTAAAAGATTATGAAGGCGAAACCAAATACAAGCAGTTCCAAAAAGTTAAAGAAAATGAATATTTCAACGGACTTCAAGTAAAATTTTCTTACGCAATAACTTGTCATAAATCACAAGGTGGACAGTGGAATACGGTTTTTATAGAACAACCGTATTTGCCAGATGGTATTAATCGAGATTATATTAGATGGTTGTACACCGCAATGACAAGAGCCAAGAATAAATTGTATTTAATAGGGTTTAAGGATGAGAGTTTTGAGGAATAAAATAAAATTCTTTTTCCCGAAGAGATACAAATTACCCTCGCATCTCTTAAAGATTTAACTGTATTTGTAGAAATATGGTCAACTTAAGAAAATAGATTCTTTTTTGATGATAAAATTTAACAAAACAAAAAGTTTTTCTCTCATTTTAAAAAAAAACTCCGTAATGATTACTCTTGTTAAAACAGTTAAAGTAGAATGTCAAGAAATTAGAATTAGGGATAAAGCTCTAATCGACTTGTATTCGTTAGCAGTGTTGAGAATTAGACAGCCTGTAGAATCCCTTTTAAATTAATTAATTGAAAAAAGAAATATTCAATTAGCATGTAAAGTCAGATCTACAAAAGGATCGTTACGACATCTGTTTGGCAAGATTGCAGCTGCCTTTACAAACATAATATTTTCACCTTTTTTTGACATAATTTAGTTAATTACAAATATATTGGTTAGCTAAATGCGCAGTTTTTCTTTGCGTTTCAAAATTATCTTTATCCATTTATTGCAGCCTGATCAGTCAAGAATAACAATGTTCCGTCCAAGGGTTTAATTAGTTGTGTAGGATATTTTTCGGGATTATAATCACCATATAAAACTTCGTTTAATGCATGCGCTTTACTTTTTCCGAAAGTTATTACGACAATTTCCTTCGCTCTATTAATAAAAGGCACAGTTAGGGTTATTCGATGCATACTTTGCGATTCGAGATAATAAGCTGATACCCATTTATTATTTTCATGCAATACGGCTTCACCAGGAAAAAGTGAAGCGGTATGTCCATCATCGCCCATTCCTAATAAAATCAGGTCAAATTGTCCATGCTCTCCTATAAGACTCTTTATTAATTCTTCATATTTCAAAGCATATTCCTCCGGTGAAAAGCCTTGTTTATACATTGGAAACAAGTTGCTTTTTGGTATGCCAACATGATTTAACAGGTAGTCGGACGACATTTTCGCATTGCTGCGTTCATCATCAAGGGGCACCCAGCGTTCGTCACCCCAAAAAACAAAAATATTTTCCCAATCTATTTTGGCCTTGTACCGAGGAGTCGCCAAAAGCTTGTAGATAGATACAGGCGATGAACCACCTGTAAGCGCTACTATAAAGCGGCCCCGCTTCTGTATTGCATTTTTTGCCGCAGCTACAAATATATTGGCCGCATGAGGTGTTATTTCTTCTTTACTACTAAAAACACTTACCATCTGTTACTTCTTTTTCTTCTAGTTCTACGTCATTTAATGAGTTTGATGCCCATTCATGTCCCTGGCGGGCAAGTAATTTATTTGCTTCTTCAGGACCCCAGCCCCCAGCTTCATATTTATACAAACTTAAAAGCTTGTCGTTTTCCCATGCTTCCTGAATGGTTGTTACTACATCCCATGCTTCTTCAACCTGATCTGAGCGCATGAATAAAGTTGGGTCTCCCAACAAAGCATCCAATACTAATGTTTCATAAGCTTCAGGAGATTGAGTGGAACATGAAAAATAATCAAAAACCATTTCTGCAGGTTTTAGCGAAAGTGACTGGCCAGGTTTTTTTGTCATAAACTGCAGCCTAATATCCATTGCAGGTTGAATATTTATAATTAAACGGTTTGGCATCATACCTTCTTTACCAAAAGAAAAAGTAGAATGGGGTACAGGCTTAAATTGTATGACGATCGAGGATTGTTTTTTCTTCATTCTTTTGCCTGTTCGAACGTAAAAAGGAACACCTTGCCAACGCCAGTTGTCAAGATAAAATTTCATGGCTACAAATGTTTCTGTGTTAGAATTGGCTCCAACTCCCTTTTCTTGTAAATATCCGGGTACTAGCTTTCCTTTTATTGATGCCTTATCATATTGACCCCTGACTGTGTAATGTTTTACTTCTTCTGGAGTTATACGTCGTATCGCTTTTAAAACATCAGCTTTACGGTTTCTGATTTCATCTGCTTGCAATGATGTAGGAGCTTCCATCGCTACCATAGTTAAAATTTGCATCAGGTGATTTTGTATCATATCCCTAAGTGCGCCGGCATCTTCATAAAACTCGCCACGATCTTCAACACCAACTTCTTCTGCAACAGTAATCTGGACAGAATCAATAAAGTTACGGTTCCATAGCGGCTCAAACATCGAATTTCCAAAGCGGAAAGCTAGGATATTTTGCACCGTTTCTTTGCCCAAATAATGGTCGATTCGGTATATCTGTTCCTCTTTAAAAGTTTGTGACAATAACTCATTTAAAAGCACTGCAGAACTTTTATTGTATCCAAAAGGTTTTTCAATAATGATACGATCTTGTGCAGAATTAGCGGCAAGATCCATTTTCTTTATATTATTTGTAATTATTTCAATGAAAGATGGCGCTATTGACAAGTAAAAAAGTCTGTTGGCACGTTCGCCAAAAGACAAATCTATACCGTCCAACTTTTGTTTCAGTACTTGATATGATTCTTCTTGATTTATATCATGTTGCAAATAGTTGATATGAGAAGCAAATTCTTGGTAGACTTCTGTTGTAGCTATTTTATTTCTGGAAAACGCTGTCAGGTTCTCGCTTACATGGTTTCTATATAATGAATCGCTTCTCTCTGCTCTTCCTAGCGCTAAAATTTTAAACTTTTTCGGCATGCGACCATCAAGGTATAGATTATAAAAAGCCGGAAAAAGCTTTCTTTTTGCTAAATCGCCCGTTGCCCCAAAAACAATAATGATGGTGGGCTTTATAGTATTGACAATATTCATTTTGTTACATTTAAAATTTAGTCATTCCACTCTGTGTGAAATTTACCGCTCGTATCAATGCGCTCATAAGTATGTGCCCCGAAATAGTCACGCTGCGCCTGTATAAGACTAGTAGGAAGTTTTTCGGATCGATAAGCATCAAAATAAGCTAAAGAATTCATTAAGCCCGCAATAGGTATCCCTTTTTGAACTGCGAATTGTACCGTAGACCTAACACTAGATTGATTCTCATTTATTGCCTTCGCGATAGTATCATCAAGCAATATGTTTTTTAGTCCACTATTTTTGGCGTAAGCTTGGCGGAAATCCTCAAGCACGACAGAGCGAATAATACAACCACCGCGCCAAATCTTAGCAATGATTTCAAGGTTCAGGTCATAATTATACTCTTGTGAAGCTTTAGTTAACAATGCTAATCCTTGTGCATAGGTTATTAATATAGAAAAATGTAGAGCTCCTCTTAGTGCTTCTACAGCCGAAGGTAGATTAGTGTTATCTTGTTCTGCATCCCAAACTAATTTCGCAGAAGCCTCAATTCTTTCCGGTTTGTTTTTCGACATATTACGCATTGCAACCGCAGCGTCTATGGTGGGTAACGGTACTTCTAAGTCCATCGCATTTTGAGAAGTCCATTTTCCGGTTCCTTTAGATTTTGCCCAATCGGATATTACGTTTATTAGCCTCTGGCCGTCAGCATCTGTTTTTTTTAAAATATGCCCTGTAATTTCAATTAAATAGGATTGAAGTTCGGTATCATTCCAGTCTTCAAATACTTTTTGAATGGTTGTATCGTCTAGGCCGTACCCTCGTTTCATAAGATCGTATATCTCTGAAATAAGCTGCATGATACCGTATTCAATTCCATTATGAACCATTTTTACGTAATTTCCAGCAGATCCGTTGCCCAAATATTCTACACAAGGTTCCCCATCCACTTTGGCCGCTATGGATTCAAAAATAGGCCGTAGTCTTTCATAGGCTTCTTTATTACCGCCAGGCATAAGGCTCGGACCAAATCGTGCTCCTTTTTCACCACCAGAGATACCCATTCCAAAAAAATGGATCCCTTTGGATGATAATTCTGTAAATCTACGGTCGGTATCCGTAAAATAGGTATTTCCACCGTCGATAAGAATGTCTCCTTTATCCAAGTAGGGAAGTAGGCTTTGAATGACAGTATCCACAGGCTTACCTGCAGGAACTAATACCATTATAGCTCTTGGTTGTTTTAGAAGTTCTACAAACTCTTTCACTTCTGCTGTGGCCTTAATATGTTGTTGGGAATTAGATTCCTGTGTCAGGGATAAAACTTTTTCCGTATCCAAATCCAAACCTGCCACAGCATATTTTTGGTCGGCCATATTTAACAGCAGATTACGACCCATGACCCCTAGCCCAACTATACCAAAATCGAATGTTTTCATAATTAGTATCTAAATTTATTATTGCAAAAAAAGGCTGGAATTAATTTATAAATTCCAGCCTTCATCCATCAATTACGCTACAGTTACACTGTTTATAGCATCTTTTAATGCTTTAGCAGCAGCAGCTGGGTCTTCAGCACCATAAATGGCACCCCCTGCGACAGCTACATCAGCACCAGCAGCTACAACGCCTTTTATTGTATCGATGCTAACGCCACCTGCAACAGAAAACGGAACTTTTGCTAATTTTCCTTCACTAATAAGTGTTTGTACAGAGTATCCTGCTAATGTTTGCTCGTCAAGACCAGCATGTAACTCTACAAAAGCAACTCCAAAAGCAGTTACTTCTTGAGCTCTTTGCACTCTGTTTTTAACTCCAATAGTATCAACTACTACCTTTCTACCGTATTTTTCTGCAGCTTGCACCGCTCCTTGTATAGTAGCATTATCTACAGCACCCATAACTGTTACTAAATCTGCACCTGCTAAAAATGCAATCTCTGCTTCTAGGAAACCAGTATCTGCAATTTTCATATCTGCAAAAATTAATTTGTCAGGGAAAGCTGTTTTCATTGCAGTAACAACTTTTAAACCTTCCGCTTTAATGAGCGGTGTACCTAATTCTATAATATCTACGTAAGGTGCTACTTTGTGTGCTAATTCTAATGCGGCTTCTGTTGTAAGTAAATCAATTGCGACTTGTAATTTTGTCATGTCTAAATGTATAAAAAAAAATTAATAATATAAAAAAAATCGTTATTCTAGGTTGGCGTGTTTGGGCCATAGTGCTTCTTTGGTCAAACCTGATTCTTGCCATAGGGTCATAAAAACACCTTCCAGGATAAATAATGTAAATTGTTCAAAAAGGCTGCCTGCATATTGCTTAGAAACGGAAACACCGAAGTCTGTTTTTGTTGCTGCGTTTATTAGTATGATACTGTCTGCCAATTTTGCTAATTTGCTTTCTGCATCAGCAGTAATAGCAATAACTGTAGCTTGTTGACTCTTAGCTTTCTCAGCCGATGAAAGTACGGAAGAAGTAGTTCCTGAACCAGATGCTAGAAGTAGCAGATCTCCTTTTAATATAGCAGGTGTATTCGTTTCCCCTACAATGAAAACAGTATACCCTAAATGCATAAAACGCATAGCCGCCATTTTTAATGCAAGTCCGCTTCTCCCAGCAGCCATAACAAAAATTCGTTTGGCTACTTTTATTTCGTGAACCAAAACTTTTAGCTGTTGTGGATTCACCTGATTTGCCAGTTGTCTATTTTCCTCTAGAATAGCAAGCAAATTGTTGTTTGTCAAGATATTTGTGTTCATATTGTTTTATTTTTAAATAAGGCCGTCCGCTCATTATATCAGTCAAATTATCACACTATTAAAATTGGGTAATTTAAAATGCAATTTTATGCAGTAACTATTTATTACGGGATACATTTATATTTGTGATTCCCATGTGTATAATCAAACGGGATAATTATCCTATTATAACTATTTTGAAATAGTAGTTTGTATACATTTGATTCGTAATAATTACTGATACAAAGATATATCTGAAGGGAGGGAGTAATGTTATATATACAAGACTATGCGGTATAAATTTGCGCCAATCCGTTTTGAAGGTCGGTTGGCGTTTCTTTTAATTTTGCTTTTACAAATTTATTAAGTGCAGATGGGGAACTAAATCCAAGATCAAATGCGATTTCTTTATGAGAGTGATCAGAGAACAATAATTGTCTTTTAATTTCAATAAGAATGCGGTTATGAATTGCATTTATTGCGGTTTCGCCAGAATATTTTTTAGTTAGAGCATTAAGTTTTTTTGTACTAACAAAAAGTTTTAATGCATAATATTGCACGCTGCGCTCACTTTTATATTGATGGTTTAAAAGTTTTTTAAAAGCTATATAAATATTTTGATTTGGTCCTTGCGTGTCGTGATGTAAAACGGGATGTTGGCCGTGTATTGATTCTATAAGTCCTAAAAGAAAAATTTTGATGTAAAAACGAGCCTGTTCTTTTTTAACAAGGCTTGGGGCGTTGTAAATATCTTGTATGTTCTTTATAATTGGGAGGACTTTTTTAAATTCTGGACCAGAAAGTGCAGTATTATTAAGGTGTACCGATAGATTAACATTATAAGCACTGAGTTCATTTTTCAATATATCCGAGCAAAATAATACTTCTTCAAATAATATAATTTTGCCAACCAAATCGGTACTCAAATTTGAAAAAAAATGAATTTGATCCGGAAATATAATAGAGATATTTCCTGATTTTAATAAATATGTTTTATCCTCAATATGTACTTTAATATTTCCAGACTCAATTACAATAATACAAAAATGATCTTTTTTATGTGGTTGAAAATAATCTTGAATACTTGCCGTCTCAAGGTCAAAAACCCGAAACGACAAATTTTTATCATCCGTTTTTTGAATGTTTTTCTTGATCTCAAGCCTCTTTAAGTACATAGGTTATTTTTTATATAGGTACACTGCGCGCTCAAATCAAAAATTCCAAGCAATCACGTTCATTTGGATATTGTGTGTAGTAATACTCGCAACGATAATTTATTAAATTCAATAAAATTATTTTCCTGCTCGCATTTTGTTATTATAATTATGATTAACTAATAATAATAGAAAAATGAAATGGCAATAAATTTACGTAAAATAGTTATTTCCAAAGATAGACTTTTCTTAATGGTCAGAAAATAACAAAGCCTAAAATTAGGCTAAAAATGGATTTAATACTTTTCTTAAGTCGGTAAAAAGGAATTTTATTTGACACTTTTATAGGAAAAATAAGAAAATTAAATACTCGATTCCAATGTAAATGGAACACCAGTTATCGGATAAATGTAATTGGTTATTTTATATCAGTTAAACAAAAAAAATTAATTAAGAATCAGAAAGAAAGTGGTAAAAAGTGAAACAAGAACACGTACACTAATAAAAAATAATTTCAATTTAATTGTATCCTACTTTTGTTTTTTAAGGTTCTAAAAAAACAGTAAAGAAGTTAAATTTAACTTAAATAAAACCTTGATTTTTTAATAACTCAAGCGATCGAAAAGAACATATTTCAGCAGTTTTTATTTCAATTCTTAGTTTCAAAAAAGATATAAAAAAAATATTTAGGGTATAATTAGAGCCAGTAATTCCCTAATAAAATATTTTTTTCGAAAGGAAATCACATTTGGTTCTCTACACTTGGGCAATATTGAAATTTTTAATTGTGTATAAAATCATAAATACTTTAGATTTACTGGTCTTGAAAACAGTTAAAATTATTCACTTTAATGCCCCTCGCTTATAGCCTCAAATATTGTACGTAAAAGATACCAATTGTCAAATAACAAATAAACATAAAGTATTAAGATTAAAAATTCATATAGTTTGGGTTACAAAGTACAGATATGGAGTTTTGCACGGAGATATTAAAATGAGATACAAAACTATTTTGATACAAATATATGAAGGGGAAGGCGTTCAGATATTAAAAAGAATAGTGTCAAAAGATCATGTCCAAATGTATATTGAATATCGACCTTCCCAGTATGTAAGCACTTTAGTTAAATTACTGAAAGAGCTTTCTTTAAGAAAACTAAAAATTGAATTCCTGGATCTGAAAAAAAGATATTGGAGGCCTCATTTTTGGACAATAGGTTTTTCATGTTTGGAGTACGTGTAATATCACAGATATAATGGTAAATCAATTTTTGGAAGATCACAGAAACCCGAATAAAAATAATAATGACAACTTAATAATTGACGAATAGCAGCCGTGCAGACTTTAAGTCTGCCAACCAATTCTATGGACTTACAGTCCTTAATGGTTTATTAATTAAAATAGGATATTTTTTACGATTATATTTGGGCTTGACCATCAAGACAGCCACATATTTCTGTTCTCTATTTTTAGATTTGTGCTGATTAAAAGGAATAAGAACTGATAAACAGATAGTAATGTTTTTAATAAACCTAAAGGTAATTTTACATTCATTAATTCGTATTGTTTTTAGGCGAGGTGCATTGATTATTGATAAAAAGAATTATTTTTGAAAGATTGTACGTTACTAATTACTTTTTACTTTATGATTTTTAGTGATATTAATACAATGCAAAATAGTTGCAGTTTTGGGATCATACTTGATTTTTACGGCTTTATTGTAAGAATAAAAATAAAAAAGAATTCATTATAGAATTAACCGATGAAAACCAAACGCATTATTAGTAAAATAAAAAAATCATATTATCTTAGCGCATCAGCAATTCCGGATAAAAATGAAAATAATAGCAGTCATACCCGCACGATATGCATCCACTCGATTTCCAGCAAAACTTATGCAAGATTTAGGGGGGAAAACCGTGATTTTAAGAACCTACGAAGCCGCCATTAAAACAAATCTATTCGATGATGTTTTTGTAGTAACCGATTCAAATTTAATATTTGATGAAATTATTTCGAATGGCGGAAAAGCAAGTATGAGTATAAAAGAACATGAATCAGGAAGTGATCGCATTGCCGAAGCTATTAAAGATATTGATGTAGATGTTGTTGTTAATGTGCAAGGTGATGAACCTTTTATTAATGCCGAACCTTTACAGCAACTAATTGACATTTTCAAGAAAGATTCTACTAGTGAAGTTGATTTAGCTTCGTTGATGCGAGAAATAAAAACAGAGGAAGAAATTAATAATCCTAATAATGTAAAAGTTGTTATAGATCAAAGTCAGTTTGCTCTCTATTTTTCTCGTTCCGTAATTCCATTTCCAAGGGAGAGAAATATAGGTGTTCGTTATATGCAGCATATAGGTATTTATGCTTTTAGAAAACAGGCATTACTTGATTTTTATAGTTTACCAATGAAATCTCTGGAAGCATCCGAAAAATTAGAGCAACTACGTTATTTAGAATATGGAAAGCGTATAAAAATGGTTGAAACTAGCCATATAGGAATAGGTATTGATACGCCAGAGGATTTAGAAAAAGCTCAAAAACTACTTTAACTTAGTCAATATCATCGTGATCAAAATAGCCTTTAGTATTAATTTTTGTAGAGAAAAAATTCAAAAAAAGGACAACAAAAAATAAAAATAGTGAGGAATTGTGTCGTTACTAGGAATTTTCCAATAGGATTCACAGGATAAAGATCACCATAGCCTATTGATGAAGATGTGACAATACTAAAATAAATAGGGTCAAACCAGTGCGTAAACTCTTTATTTAAATAATTACCAACGGAGTAAAAGGTAGCAAATTCAAAAGCTATTTCTATATAATTAAAAAATAGTAATAACATCGATCTTTTATAAGAACGTGGTTTTCCAAACTTATCTGAAGCAAAAATTAGAGTAGGATTATAGAAAAGAGTTTCTAAAAACAGATAAATAAGTATCCAGATGATCCAATCGTGATGTTGCCATTGATTCATTAAAATCAATAATGAAAATACAACCTTTAGTAAAACATAAAAATCTGAGGCTAAATCTTAGTATTCAATACCTTTTTTACTAGCAAAACACTTAATATATACCTGAAAAAAAAATGTGACTACGCAAATATCAACCTCACGATTTTTTCGATACCATTATCATTTTGATGCTCATTGTTCCATATAGACTCAATATTCCGAATCCTTTTTTGGATAGGATTATAACGTGGTTGCACACCTTCGGAACTTTTTCCTAAAAAGAGTTTCTTTATCTTTTTTTTCATTTAGAAATATTATTATTTAGTTGACGCCTAATTTTTTAATATATAAATCTTTCAAAACAATTTTTCGATTACAATTAGTTCGTTATGCTGTTCAATACGAGCTATGGTTTTGATAGTAAAGTTAGAATCTGTAAATTGAGTAACGTACTCTTTATTTCTTTTGTTATGATTGTCATTTAATATCATCGTATTAAATAATATAAAACCGCCTTTTTGTAAAAGAAAGCAAATCCTTTTTACAAAAAAACTTTCAAAAAGGAAATTTGGCATTATAGTATCTTGGAAGACATCAACAATAATTAGATCATATCTTTCTTTCGATTTTAAAATAAATTCAAAAGCATCATCACATACAATTTCTAAATTTTTAATTTCATTTAATTTAAAATAGGTGTCAGCTATTGTGATAATTTCTGGATCTATTTCAACTCCCGTAATTTTACCTTTATAGTTAATTTCATCTACAATAGTTTTGATAACGCTACCGCCAGCAACGCCTAAAACTAAAATATGATTCATCGAGCTTATTTTATCGAATCCAATATTTTTTAAACCTAATCGTAAAATACGCTGTAAACTACCATAAGAATAATTTGTGTTTTCAGAATCTAAAACTAATTCACCATTTGCCCAAGTAACCTCAATAGACTTACTTATGGCGGAATTCACTTGATATATTTTTATTGGAATAAAATAACTAAATAATTTTTTTAGCATTGCTAACACATTTAATCAAAAATAGGATTTAATTATTTATTTTGCGATAAATAATAAGGTAATGAAGAAACAATTATACACATTTATATTTTTCAAGCTCATGGGTTGGAAAATCGTAGGAACTATTAATCCAAGTATAAAGAAATGTATTATGATGGTAATGCCACACACTAGCGCACATGATTTTTATTTGGGAATATTCACAAGAGGAATCACAGAGATTGAGATGAATTACGTGGGTAAAAAAGAGTTGTTTCGTTTTCCTTTTGGCTGGTACTTTAAATATATGGGAGGCGAACCACTAGATCGAAGTGGAGGAATGAATAAGGTAGATGCTGTAGCAGCTATTTTTGATAAAAAAGAGATTTTTCGATTAGCTGTAGCTCCAGAGGGAACAAGAAAAAATGCAAACAAAATAAAAACGGGCTTTTATTATATAGCTTTAAAAGCAAATGTTCCAATAATTACAGTAGCATTCGATTTTGGAAAAAAAGAAGTAAGATTAGGACAACCACTATTACCAACAAATAATTTAGAAGCTGATTTAAATATTTTGAAAAAAAATTTTATTGGTGTAAAAGGTAAAATTTCGGAAAATGGATATATTTTTAATTAATTTACAAAGAGTTCATTCTTTATGAACTGATACTATCAGCTGGGACGATAACTCTTAAAAGTTCCATTTTTATAAAATATTACTATTTTATCAACTTCCTCATTTTTATTTTGTGAGTCAACATTTTGATTAGTTATCTTTTTTGCTGCAATTGAACCAGTTGAATTTGTACTTTGATTTTCAGAAAATAAATCTATATTATTGTTTTCTGCAATTTCACTAACAGGGGTAATCTTTTGAGGTTCCAATTTAGCAGCAGTGGATATTACATTATTTTCTTCGGTTTTTGGAAAAGTACCTTTTCCATTTAAAATCCAGTACAAATCAATATCTGGAAAAACATCCAATATTTTAAGCACAAAATCCAAACTAGGTTTATTTCTACCTGATAAAAGGTGAGACAAACTCGAGCGTTGTACACCTATCTTATCTGCAAAAGTGGAGGCATTTAAATGATAATAATCTAAGATTATTTCCAATCTTTTTACAAAATCTTCTGTGTTTACCATTGTAAATTATTTTAAAACTTATCTATTTACAAATGTAATTAAATCAAATCACAAAACCTAAATTACAGTTGTAAATTATCAAATATAATATTTATATATTAAATAATTACTATAGGTAGTTAAATACAAAGATATGGTTATCAACACTTTAATTTTAAATAATATTATCATTACAATTGTAATCACTAGTCCTATTGAACAGCAAACAATTACTGATAAGATAATTTACATTATTAAATAATTGTCAAAATTAATTGTTTACAAATGTAAATACAAAGATGTTTACTTTTGTAAATTAAAATAAATAGTATGAATTTACAAAAGTTATATTTAGATAATAAAGAACATTCTTTAAGCGGACGTTACATTACATTACCATCTATTGAACCTCTTTTACAAAAATTGAATAGCAATAATCAGCTAAAAGTGATCGGAAAATCTGTGCTTGAAAAACCTATATATTCTTATGAATTAGGAACTGGAAAAACTAAGATTTACTTATGGTCACAAATGCATGGTAATGAAAGTACCACTACAAAAGCGCTGTTTGATTTTTTTAATCTATTAAAAAACGGATCTTCATTAGCAGAAAAACTTTTAAAAACTTTTACTTTTTTTAGTATTCCAATGCTAAATCCTGATGGAGCCATTTTATACACTAGAGAGAATGCTAATAATATTGATCTTAATAGAGATTCACTAAACCTCTCACAGCCTGAAAGTCAGATTTTGAGAAAGATATTTGATGAATTTAAACCGAATTATTGTTTTAATCTTCATGATCAACGCACTATTTTTGGTGTTGGTGATTCTGGTAAGCCAGCAACTCTGTCCTTTCTTGCTCCTTCTTATAATGAAGAGCGCGCGATAAATGAAACCAGATTAAGTGCTATAGAAGTCATTGCAGCCGTTAATGGAGAATTACAAAATTATTTGCCAAATCAAATTGGGCGTTTTGACGACTCTTTTAATATAAATTGTATTGGTGATATGTTTCAAAGCTTGGGAGTACCCACTATTTTATTTGAAGCAGGCCATTTTCAAGATGATTATCAGCGAGAGGAAACGCGTAAATTTGTTTTTATGGCATTAGTTTCAAGTTTTAAATACATAAACGAAAACGTTATAGTTGTTAATGGAATTGATAAATATTTGAATATTCCTCAAAATAAAGTCGTTTTTTATGACTATATTTATAAAAACATCAAAATAAATTATGATGGTATTGAAAAAATCACCAATTTTGCAGCACAATACAAAGAAGAATTAATTGAAAATCAAATTTGTTTTAATGCTTACATTTCTAAAATAGGAGAATTAGAACAATATTTTGGTCATTTTGAATATGATGCTGAAAATCACCTTTATACAGATGGTGAGAAAGATATTCCGAAATTGGATCAAAAAGCTGATTTTTGTTTAGGTAAAAACATAAAAGTTACTAATGGAATGGTAAAAATGTAGTTTTTTAGTCTTTTATTTATTATTTATTCATAATTTTATACTTTGTTAAAGCATTTAAAAATATTAATTTTAGAGTTATGAGTAAATTTCGTTTAGATGAAGTAGATCACCAGATACTAGATATGTTGATTGATAACACAAGAGTTCCTTTTACAGATATTGCAAAAAAACTTTTGATTTCAGCTGGTACTGTGCACGTGAGGGTGAAAAAGATGGAGGATGCAGGGATAATAATGGGATCTTCATTAGTCCTTGATTATGATAAATTAGGGTATTCTTTTATAGCATACGTTGGTGTATTTTTGAATAATACTTCTCAAACAAAATTTGTCTTAGAACGTATCAATGAAATACCTTATGTAACTGTTGCGTCTGTTACGACAGGTAAATTTAATATTTTTTGTAAAATTAGAGCTAAAGATACTAAGCATGCTAAAGATGTAATCTTTATGATCGATGATATTGAAGGTGTATATAGAACTGAAACTATGATTTCGTTAGAAGAAAGCATTAACGATAAAAAGCGTTTGATGCATACTATTTTTAAAAATATGTAACTACTCTTGATCGCGATATATAACCATATAACCTCAAGTTAATTCTTGAGGTTTTTTTTTAAAAAATTAACTAACTAACTACAACAACTATAATTACCACAAGATGTACACATTACCTAAAATTGAACGGTTTAATCAGGATGTTTTGTCTAAATACAATATTTACAATAGTGTTTTTATCACACTTCCTTTTGATTCTATAGACAACACAGGAGCTTTACTGCCATTATTTACAGAAAGTTGTGATGCTGGTTTTAAAAAACAAGAAACACCTAAAGAGATTGTAGATTTCTTTGCTAAACGTTATCTTCAAGATGCTACAGAAGAAGATAAAATAGATATCATGTTTCGATTTATTCAGTATATCGAACGCCAAATTGTATTATTTGACGCCATTGAAGACGCCGCTTTTCTGGTGATTAACAATATGGAGGGAAGAGGTTCACTTCGAGATATAAAAGAGAAATCTGATGCAAAGAATAAGCAAGAAGAATTAATTGAGTTTTTAGAAGATTTTCATGTGAGAACAGTTTTAACGGCACATCCTACTCAATTTTATCCAGGAGCTGTTCTAGGAATTATCAATGATTTAACTATTGCCATTCGGAATAATGATTTGTTAATCATTAAACAATTACTAGCGCAGTTAGGTAAAACTCCATTTATTCAAAATGAAAAACCAAATCCTTATGATGAGGCAGTAAGTTTGATATGGTATCTTGAAAACGTATTTTACCAGACTTCGGGTGAAATGGTGCATTATTTGCAAAAGAATATATTTGATGGGCAATCCATCAATAATCCAATAATTCAGCTTGGTTTTTGGCCTGGAGGCGATAGAGATGGAAATCCATTTGTAACTACCGAAATTACTTTTAAAGTAGCGGAGCGTTTAAGAACTTCTATTTTAAAATGCTACTATATTGAAATTAGAAAATTAAAAAGAAAGCTAACCTTCTCAGGCGTTAATAATCTAATAAACGAACTAGAACAAAAATTATATCGTTCTGTTTTTTACTCTGTAGGAGAAATTTATATCACTTTAAGTGAATTTAAAGCGCAATTAAATAAAATAAAGCAAATTATAATAGATCAGCATCAGTCTTTGTATCTCGATGATTTAGATGCGCTATTGATCAAAGTCAATTTATTTGGTTTTCATTTTGCCTCTTTAGATATTAGACAAAACAGTAAAATCCATGATGCGGTTTTTAACGACGTGGTCGATTATTATTTAAAAAATAATTCAACTGTTTTCCCTGAAAACTATTTTGAACTATCAGATGAAGACAAGTTTCAAATTCTTTCAAAAACTACTGGTAATCTTGATCCCGCTGTATTTGAAAATGAATTGACACGACTAACTATAGAATCTATTCAAGCAATTAAAGCCATACAAGGAAAGAATGGCGAATTTGGTGCAAACCGATATATAATTAGTAATAATGAAAGTGCACTTAATGTGATGGAAACTTTTGCATTATTTCGCTTGAGCAATTGGGAAGATCCCAAAGTTGATATCATTCCGCTTTTTGAATCTGTTGATGATTTACAAAATGCACACACCATCATGGAAAAGCTTTATACTAATCCTGCTTATGCTGCACATTTAACTAACAGAGAGAATAAGCAAACGATAATGCTAGGATTCTCTGATGGGACTAAAGATGGTGGTTACTTGATGGCAAACTGGAGTATATATAAAGCAAAAGAAGAATTAACAGCAATTTCAAGAAAGTACGGTATAAAAGTAATTTTCTTTGATGGTCGTGGTGGTCCGCCAGCTCGCGGTGGTGGTAAAACGCATAAATTTTATGCTTCTCTTGGACCAACAATTGAGAACAATGAAATTCAAGTTACTGTTCAAGGACAAACAATTAGTTCTAATTTTGGTACTTTAGATTCCTGCCGTTATAATCTGGAAAATTTGTTGAGTGCTGGAGTCACAAATCAAGTATTCAGTAAAGGAGAGAATGAATTATCTGGTGATGAAAAGACCATTTTAGATCAGTTAGCCGGTGTTGGTTATGAAAAGTATTTAAGTTTTAAAAATCATCCTAAATTTATTCCCTATTTAGAACAAATGAGTACCTTAAAATACTACGCTAAGACCAATATTGGAAGTCGACCTTCAAAAAGAAGTAAATCTGCCAGTTTAGATTTTGCTGATTTAAGAGCGATCCCTTTTGTGGGTTCTTGGAGTCAATTAAAGCAAAATGTTCCTGGTTTTTTTGGTGTTGGAACTGCTTTAAAAAAGTTTGAGGAAAATGGACAATGGGATAAAGTTCAAGATTTATATAACAGCTCCTTGTTTTTTAAAACCCTATTAGAAAATAGTATGATGTCGTTAGCAAAATCATTTTTTCCATTGACGGCGTATATGCAAAAAGATCCCGAATTTGGTGAATTTTGGCAAATTATTTATGATGAATTTTTAGAAACTAAACGTTTATTATTAAAAATCGCAGGTCATCAAACACTTATGGAGAACTATGCGGATGGTAAAGCTTCTATTGAAATAAGAGAACGTATCGTATTGCCTTTGATAACAATACAACAATATGCGCTATTAAGAATTAATGAATTAAATAAGGAAGCAATCGTAAATGATGAATTAATAAAAATATACGAAAAAATAGTTATGCGATCGCTTTTTGGAAATACTAATGCGAGTAGAAACTCCGCTTAAAAAATAAAAAATGAATGCATCACAATTGCCCATTAAAGAATATGCAGAATACTACTTTAAATACATAAATGTATTAGAAGAGGTTACATTACTGGAGGAGTTGGAAATTTCGCTACACGATTTTATTCGCTTTGTACAAAACATTCCTATGGATAAGTTTGATTATCGCTATGCCGAAGGAAAATGGACTATCAAAGAAATTATTCAACACGTGATCGATACAGAACGTATTTTTGCTTATCGCGCTCTTCGCATCTCTAGAAATGATAAAACGCCACTGCCAGGATTTGATGAAAATGATTATATAGACAATACTGACGCTAATAGCCGAAGCATTCAAGCGCTTTTAACTGAATTTTCGGCAGTTAGGCATTCTAATATTTATTTGTTTAAAAGCTTTTCAAACGTTCAATTAGAAAGAATGGGAATGGCTTCAAATGCTGGTGTATCTGTTCGTGCTATTGGTTTTATAATGATTGGTCATCAAAAACACCATCAAAAAGTATTTGAAGAAAGGTATTTCTAATTTACTCTAAAAATACGGACCATTGTTGCAATTTCTTTTCGAAAGACATAGTATTTGCAGGACTTGTAGAAGGCATCACATAATAAGTGATGCCTTTAATGTGTCCAAATTTTTTGAGAAAAAATTTATGACTTTCTTTGCCATTGAAAACTATTTTATTTATTAGTGGAAATGTAATAAATAAAGTTTCGAAATCATTTTCCTGATGGTTTTTAATATGCATGTCTAAACTGCCTTTTCTTTCGCAGTGTTGCAAAACATCCCATAATCCAATATTATTATTTTGAAGCACTTTTATTTTTTCTTCGAAATGCGTTGATATTGGTAAGCAATCAAAAAGAGTGTATATAATTTTCCAAAAATGATTTCTTGGATGCGCGTAATATTCTTGTTTTTCTAAAGAAGTTATGCCAGGCATTGTTCCTAAAATTAAAATCTTTGAAGTTGAATGTACAAATGGCGTAAAAGAATGAATCATATCATTTTATTGAATCTATATTCCTTGTTTTTCGATTATTGCTAATGCCAAGCGGATTTTACCATAATCCATTTTCTCTTCAAAATAATCAAAATAAGGTTTTAAAGCCACGGGTGATTCCAGTGTAATTTTTGCCACAGCGATTTGTTGAACTTCCTCATGCGAAATAAATAGAGTCAAGTCAATTGGGGAGCCATCAAGATATAGTTTTGCTAAATGAGACATGATCGTGCTTTGACCTAATTTTCTTTTTTCGGCGATTGCTTCAACGGAGAATCCATTATTATACATTTCTAAAGTTTCTTGATAAGTTGTTCCTTCTTTCTTTTTTTTTACAACTTTTGTTTTTTGGAATTCAATTATCGCTTTTATAAAAGCATCACCATATTTTTCAAGTTTCACTTTACCAACTCCATCTATTGCCAGTAATTCCTTATCGCTCATCGGTCGCTCTGTTTCCATTTGGCGCAAAGCCGCATCACTAAATATAACATAAGCGGGAACTTCCTCTTCTTTAGAAATTTCATATCGCAATTTTCGTAAGATTTCAAATAGTGAATTTGCGGTTGATGCGATTTTATTTTCTTTACCTTCTTGTTTTTCGGTGAACTTCTGAACGTTAGTTAATTCAACTCTTTTGCCCTCAAAAAGTACTTTTTTGGCGAAAGCCGTCAACCTAATTTTATTTTGCTGGTCAAATGCAATCTCGCAGTACCCTAAATTGATCAATTGAATTAAATATTGATTCCAGTTGAACCAAGAAAGATCATTACCAACTCCATACGTTTTTAATAGTTGATATTCTTTTTCATAAATATAAGCGTTTTTGGAACCGCGCAAAAAATCAATAATGACTGGTAATGGCTCTGATTCCTTCAATCGAATAATTGCCGACAACGCTTTTTGAGCGATAATAGTTCCATCAAAAAACAAAGGTGGGTTTTTACAAATATCACAGTTTCCACAATTTTCGGTTACTAATTCACCAAAATAAGAAAGTAAAATTTTACGACGGCAACTTAGTGCGTCAGCGTATTGTTTCATTCTTTCTAATTTTGCCAGTTGTACTTCAGCATTTAGACCTTGTGATGCAAATTTCTGCAACTGAATCATATCGCCATAACTTTCAAAAAGTACTGTTTCAGACGGCAATCCGTCACGACCTGCGCGACCAATTTCCTGATAATAACCTTCAATATTTTTTGGTAAATTATAATGAATCACCCAGCGAACATTAGATTTATCTATTCCCATTCCAAAGGCAATGGTAGCACAAACTATTTGGCAATCATCATTTATAAATTCATCTTGTGTCTGCGATCTAATTTTGCCATCTAATCCTGCATGGTACGCTTTAGCATTGATACCTGTTTTTTGTAATTTTGCCGCGAGTTCTTCTGTTGTTTTTCGACTTAAGCAATAAATAATTCCAGATTCCTTTGGTTTATCTTGTACAAAATCTATAATTTGTTTTACTCTATCTAAGGAGGGTCTTACTTCTAAACTTAAATTTTTTCTATCAAAAGAAGCAATGAATATTTGAGGATTTATTAAGTTTAATTGTGTGCTAATGTCTTTACGTGTAGCTTTATCCGCAGTTGCAGTTAAAGCTAAGATTGGAGTAGAAGGGAAGCGATTTTTAAGATAACCTAAGTTAGTATAGGCCGGGCGAAAATCATGTCCCCAAGCCGAAATGCAGTGCGCTTCGTCAATAGCAATAAGGCTTATTTCCAAACGATTAAAAAGATTATCCAAAAATGATAAACTCTCAGGTGCCACATAAACTAATTTGATTTTATTGGACTGTAAGCTTTCAATATAAAATTGTCTCTCGCCTTCTGTTTGGCTACTGTTGATATAACAAGCTTCAATTCCGTTTGCTTTTAAGCTATCTACTTGGTCTTTCATCAACGCAATCAACGGCGAAATTACAATTGTAATTCCTGGAAAAAGTAATGCTGGTAATTGAAAGCAGATCGATTTTCCGCCACCTGTTGGCATAATTGCTAGTGTATCTTTTCCGGATAAGATACAATTTATTATATCTTCTTGGTTGGGTCTAAATTTCTCAAAACCAAAATTCTCTTTTAATGTGGTATGTAAAATAGCAGTAGTCATTTTTGGAGTATAAATTCGATCTAAATTAATAAAAAAAGGAACCCAATTACGAGTTCCTTTAAAAATGTATATTTTAAAAATAATATGAATTAATCCTCATCCTCTTGATCATCGTCTTCATCAATAAAATCTTTTTCATCATCATCATCATCGTCATCTCCTGAATCAGAATCTGGTTTATCTAAATTTTCATCATCCTCATCGTCGTCTTCAATGTCATCATCAAGATCTAAACCTTTAATAGGTTCAACCACTTCATCAATTATTAATTCATCATCTTCGTCGTAATTTTCAATTCTATCAGAAAGTTTAGTACTTACCTTTACTAAATAAATCGTGTCAACAGTGCGTACCTCCACTGCTTCAATCAATTCATTTTTAGCATTTCTAAAACTGATGATATTAGAATCATCATAACCATCTGGGAATTTTTCTACCAAAAGGTTTAAAATTTCGTGGGTAAGCTTTGCGTAATCAACTATTACTCTTTTCATAAATATTCTATAGGTCTAACAAATAAGCGAAAATTAAAGGTGCTACAATTGTAGCATCTGACTCAATTATAAATTTTGGAGTTTTTATATCTAATTTACCCCAAGTAATTTTTTCATTCGGTACCGCTCCAGAATACGAACCATAACTAGTTGTTGAATCTGATATTTGACAGAAATAACTCCAGAAAGGGACATCATGCATTTCCATATCTTGATACAACATAGGAACAACACAAATAGGGAAATCTCCTGCTATTCCACCACCTATTTGAAAGAAACCAACACCTTTACTACTATTTTTTGGATACCACTCTGATAAATAAATCATATACTCAATACCTGATTTCATCGTTGATGCTTTTAAATCACCTTTGATCACATACGAAGCAAAAATGTTACCCATCGTACTATCTTCCCATCCTGGAACAATTATAGGTAAATTTTTCTCTGCAGCTGCGTACATCCAGCTATCTTTTAAGTCAATTTCATAGTATTCTTCAAGAACACCTGAAAGTAACATTTTATACATAAATTCATGAGGAAAATATCTTTCTCCTTTCTCTTCAGCATCTTTCCATATTTTATAAATATGCTTTTGCAAACGACGGAAAGCTTCATGTTCAGGAATGCAAGTGTCTGTAACGCGGTTCAAACCTCTTTCCATCAATTCCCACTCTTCTTGAGGAGTTAAATCACGATAATTTGGAACTCTTTCATAATGCGAATGAGCTACTAAATTCATAATGTCTTCTTCGAGATTTGCTCCAGTACAAGAAATAATATGAACTTTGTCTTGACGGATAATCTCAGCAAAAATTTTCCCAATTTCGGCAGTACTCATAGCACCCGCCATAGTGACCATCATTTTTGCTCCGTTAGCTAATTGTTCTTCGTATGCTTTAGCTGCGTCAACTAAAGATGCAGAGTTGAAATGCAAATAATGCTTTTCAATAAACTGACTAATAGGTCCTTTGCTCATTTTTAAAAATTTTATTTCTTGAATTTATAATCTCATAGTGATGTAAATCAAATTTAACAAATTTAATTTAAAATAAATCACTATGAATGTTGTTTACTTTATTTTTTATGATATCCTAATATTTTTAAGACTTCATCAGCGGTTTGCTGAGCAGAAAACACTTCTGTAGCAAGAATTCCATTTTCATCTCTATCGATCAAGATGTGTTTTGGTTGCGGAATTAAACAGTGATGTAAACCGCCATATCCACCAATTGTTTCTTGATATGCTCCAGTATTAAAAAAACCAATATACAATGGTTTTTCTTTGTTGTACTTAGGCAAATAAATAGCATTCATGTTCTGCTCTGAATTATAGTAATCATCGCTATCACAGGTTAATCCGCCTAGTAATACTCGTTCGTAAGTTTCATTCCAACGATTGACAGCAAGCATTATAAAACGTTTGTTTATAGCCCAAGTATCAGGCAAAGTGGTGATAAAAGAAGAATCGATCATGTTCCACTTCTCTCTATCATTTTGTTGTTTTTGATATAAGACTTGGTATATTGCGCCACCGCTTTCACCAACAGTAAATGATCCAAATTCAGTAAAAATGTTAGGAACATCAACTTCAGCTTCATCACAAGCAATTTTTATCTGATTGATAATTTCGTCAATCATATATTGATAATCAAAATCAAACGCTAATGAATTTTTTATTGGAAAACCACCACCAATATTTAATCCGTCTAATGAAGGACACTCTTTTTTTAGGTTTACATATACTTTGATACATTTTACAAGCTCATTCCAGTAATACGCAGTATCATTGATTCCTGTATTGATAAAAAAGTGCAACATTTTTAATTCCAAATTCTTATTATCTTGAATTTGTTTTTTGTAAAAGCTTACAATATTTTTATAGCCTATTCCAAGTCTTGACGTATAGAATTCAAATTTAGGTTCTTCTTCAGCGGCAATCCGGATTCCGATTTTAAATTTACCTTTAATTTCGGCTTGCAGTAAGTCAAGCTCTTCATAATTATCGATAATTGGAATGGTATTTTTATGGCCGTTATTGATCAATCGAGCGATGTTTTCAATATATTCATCTCTTTTAAAACCATTACATATTACATAGGTACTTTTATTTATCTTGCCATTTTCTAGTAAGTTTTCGACAATATTAATATCAAAAGCAGATGAAGTTTCGATATGAATATTGTTTTTAAAAGCTTCATTCATTATGTATTCAAAATGAGAACTTTTAGTACAGTAGCAATAGTAATATTTAGCTTCGTACTTATTTTTTTCCATCGATTTTCTAAACCAAGCTTTAGCTTTGTTTATGTTATTAGAAATTTGTGGTAAATACGTAAATTTTAAAGGAGTGCCATATTGCTCTACTAATTTCATCAAATCGATATTGTGAAATTGGAGATTATCTTTGTTTAATTTAAACTCGTCTTGAGGGAAATAGTATGTTTGATTGATTAAATCAGAATATTTTGTATTCATTAGATTTTGATATTATAGATTAGAATATTTAATAAAGATTACATCTAAAAGATCAAACTCGGATATTAGCATAAATTATTTGAAGTTTCTCATGGTCGGCTTTCAAATATTGGAATATATCAAAACTAAAGTTTCCTTTAATTGAATAAAATCGCTTCAATATCCTCAAAAAAGAAAATTTTTTTCGAGTTTTTGTAGAACTATAACCGCGTTTGTTTTGACATTTTTTCATTGGTGCAAATGTAAAAAAATAATATAAACACTCAGTGTGCTTTTTATAAAATTTTATTATGATTTATAATCTTCAAACGCCTCAATAATTAGTTCATTTTCAACGGATTGATTGATTTTTATTTTTCCTATTCCGTTTAGTAATGCAAACTGTATATTGCCATATTCGTTTTTCTTGTCATGAATCAATAATTCCAAGATAGGTTGGATATCATTTTCTTCAAAAAGGATGTCATCATAAATTGATTTTAAGCTGGATTTAATCTGTAGATATTCCTTTTTATCTATTAATTTTTTACTCATAGAGATATAACTTTCTAATATCATTCCTACAGCAATTGCTTCACCATGCAGTAATGTTGTTTTATTTTCATTTTCTAAAAAGTGACTTTCAATAGCATGTCCTAGCGTATGACCAAAATTCAACGATTTCCGTATATTGTTTTCAGTTGGATCTTGTGTAACAATCTCATTTTTTATCTCAATAGAGCGATAAATTAAAGAATCGAAATCAGCAAAATCTACTGTTTTTAAATCTAAAAATTGTTCCCAATACATTTTATCATAGATCAAACCATGCTTTAGCATTTCAGCAAGACCTGAGCGCATTTCGTTTTGTGGCACCGTTTCAAGATATTGTGTATCTATAAGCACTATTTTTGGCACATTAATTACCCCAATTTGGTTTTTCAAATTGCCTAAATCAACTCCGTTTTTTCCTCCAACTGATGCATCGACCATTGCCAATAATGATGTGGGGATATGAATAAAGTCAATACCTCTTTTAAAAGTAGAAGCAACAAAACCTCCTAAATCAGTTACAACGCCACCACCGAGATTTATTATTAGTGTTTTTCTATCAGCGCCAAGTTCAGTTAGGACATTCCAAACTTGAGCACAAGTTTCTATATTTTTATTTTCTTCCCCTGCTTCAAATTCAATAATTTCAATCGTTAAATCTGATTCTAAATAAGGTAAAAAGGTAGGTAGGCAAAACTCATTTGTATTACTGTCTACTATGATAAATATATTAGAATATTTATTTACTTTTAAGTGAATGTTTAGTGCTTGGTATCCCTTTTCGTTAAAATGTATGGAATAACTATTGGCTTGAATTGACTGCATATTTACTATTTTATTATATTGGCAAAATAAGGTAATTTTTGCTGAATAATGTTTAAAAGTCTCTTTATATTTGTACAAAAATATCACAATTAATGGAAAAATTATTTGATAACACACAAGTTGCATTCGCATTAAAAAGCGACACAGAACTAGATAGAGCTTATTTTCTTTTTAAAATGATCGATAATCAGCCGTTAGTTCGAATAGGTACCGCGGTAACTAATTTTGCTTTAAAAGCAAATCTTCCTGTTGAGGGATTGATTCGAGCAACTGTTTTTGATCATTTTTGTGGAGGTATAAATGAAGTTGATTGTCTTTCAGTGGTTGATAAATTGTACACTAAAGGAGTATCATCAGTGCTTGACTATTCTGTAGAAGGAAAAGAGGAAGAAAATCAATTTGATGCGGCCTTAAAAATGACTTTAAAAACCATAGAATTTGCTAAAGAGCGTCTCGCAATTCCTTTTGCCGTTTTTAAACCTACTGGTTTTGGAAGATTTGAATTGTATGAAAAAATTGGTACAAAGGAGGTTTTAACTTTATCAGAAAGTGAAGAGTGGAGCAGAGTTGTAAATCGATTTGACTTAGTTTGCAGTGAAGCTTATAAAAAAAATGTGGCATTGTTAATTGATGGAGAAGAAAGCTGGATGCAAGATGCAGCCGATGAATTAGTGACACAAATGATGCAGAAATACAATAAAGATAAATGTATTGTCTTTAATACATTGCAATTATACCGCTGGGATCGCTTAGATTATCTTAAAAAATTACACGAAAAAGCTAAAAGCGAAGGTTTTTTTATTGGGATGAAGTTAGTTCGTGGCGCTTATATGGAAAAAGAAATTACACGCGCTATTGAAAAAGGATATCCATCGCCAATATGTGAGACCAAAGATGCAACGGATAAAAACTATGATGAAACCGTAATCTACATGATGGAACATTTAGATCAAATGTCAATTTTTTCCGGGACGCACAATGAATTAAGTACTTATAGATTGATGGACTTAATGAATGAAAAAGCTATTAAAAGCAATGATGATAGAATTTGGTTTGGCCAATTATATGGTATGAGTGATAACATCAGTTATAATTTGTCTGAAAACGGATACAATGTTGCCAAATATTTACCTTTTGGACCGGTAAAAGATGTGATGCCCTATTTAATTCGTCGCGCTGAAGAAAATACTTCGGTAGCTGGACAAACAAGTCGGGAATTATCGATGATTAAAACCGAGAGAAAGAGGAGGAAGGGGAAGTAGTGGTTCGTGGTTCGTGGTTCGTGATTCGTGATTCGTGGTTCGTGGTTCGTGATTCGTGATTCGTGGTTCGAGATTCGTGATTCGTGGTTCGAGATTCGTGGTTCGTGATTCGTGGTTCGTGATTTGTGGTTCGTGGTTCGAGATTCGTGGTTCGTGATTGGTGATTTGTGATTCGTGATTCGTGATTTGTGATTCGTGATTCGTGATTCGTGTTCCGTTGTTTTATAAGTCAAAAAGCTCCAATTTTTCAATTGGAGCTTTTTGACTTATTTGTATTTCTTATTATTACTCTTGCGTAACTTATTAAGGAATTTTTTTAAGAATTGCTAAACTGTAAATTGCTTAGGTTTTTATAAATACCCTTTTCTAAACTGATCAATTCTTGATGTGTACCTTGTTCAGAAATGGTTCCATTATCCAATACTAAAACTTGATTCGCGCTGCCACTAATTGAAAGTTATGATAAATTAATACTTCTTGCTTTTTACTGTATCGTATTTTTATCAAATTTATCAGATAATTGACTGTAATTTGCTAAGAAAGAGTAAATTAAATGTTGAAAAATTGATCAAGTGACATCGTTGTATGCCGTGTACACTATCGCTACCATCCTCGTGTCGCAAACGAAAGTTGATCCTCTATTACTTAATTAGCGCGTTAAAACATTCAAAATTTACAAGAAATGTAAAAGAGCTGCTTTCAGAAAAGTTCATTAGATGTTAATTTATGTCCTATAAATCATCTTTGATGTTTTGCTAAATCTTGCTATATACTTTTAAGTATAAATTAATCTATACTTTTTAGTACATATTAAAAAACAAAGAATATATTTGTCCTTAAGGTTTATTTGAATTATTAAAAAAAAACATTATTAAAATTTAAAACTTTTTAACAATGAAAATAACAGCCCAAGACGAATATGGTTTAAGAATATTAGTTCGCATTGCAAAATGCAAAGATCATTCTGGATTGAGCATTCCGCAACTCAGTCAAGCTGAAGGATTGTCACAGCCCAATGTTTCTAAATTAACCCGAATACTAAGAATGGAAGGTTTGATAAACAGCACCAAAGGCCATGTTGGCGGATATGTGCTTGCCAGATCTGCAAATATGATAACGGTAAATGATATTTTGAATTCGTTAGGCGGACGTTTATTTGATGAACAATTTTGCGTAAACCATGTTGGCATAATGAAAATATGTAGCAACTCGACAGATTGCTCCATTCGCTCGCTTTGGACCATCGTTCAATCTGCTATAGACAAATTATTAGATACGATAACACTTGCTGATTTATCGCACGGTGAAAAAGAGGCTAACGTTATTTTTCAAAGCCTATTTGAAGAAATAACAACTCAGAATAAAGGCGTATTATAATCAATATTAAAAGATAAAATGATAACAGTTTCAGAAAACGCAAAACAACACTTGTTACGATTAATTGCAAACGAAAATAGTCCGGAAGGAACCTTTATCCGCGTAGGTGTTGACGTTGGTGGTTGTTCCGGTCTTACTTATAAACTGCCCTTTAATCATATTATTACGCAAACCGATACGATTTTTGAAGATAAAGGAATACAAATCGCCGTTGACAAAAAAAGCTTTTTGTATCTAATAAAGACAGAACTTGATTAGGTAGGAGGATTAAACGGAAAAGGATTTGCATTTGTCAATCCAAATGCAAGTAGAGCATGCGGTTGTGGGAAGTTGTTTGGCGTGTAAAATAGTTGAAAAAGTTTAAAGTGCCAAAGCGCAAAATGGAGACATATTTCTTGAAAAATAGTACACATTGCAACATTGGAGTTATGAAAAATAGTAAAAAAATGGCAATTATAATAACAGATGAATGTATTAATTGTGGCGCTTGTGAACCAGAATGTCCTAATAATGCAATTTACGAAGGCGGAGATGAATAGCGTTTTTCTGATGGAACTTCAATAAAGGGACTATTCACTTCAAAAAGCGGATTGACCGCCGATGTTAATGAACCGCAATAACAGGTCTCGAATGATGTTTATTATATAGTGGCCGACAAATGTACTGAGTGTATTGGTTTTCATGATGAGCCACAATGTGCCGCCGTTTGTCCTGTTGATTGTTGTGTAGATGATAAAAACTGGCATGAAAGTAAAGAAGAACTATTTGCCAAAAAAGACAGTATGCATTTAATATTATAATCAAAATGATTTTTGGAATTGGGATTTACCAATGAACAAAATAACAATCGTAAAACTTAAATAATATGAACGAGGTTTTAGAACAAAAACTTAGTACAGAATACAAATACGATTTTGTAACCGATTATGAAGCTGACCACGCACCGAAAGGAATAAATGAAGATTTTATTCGTTTTATTTCTGCAAAGAAGGACAAATCCGAATGGATTTTAGCCTACAGATTGTAGGCAATAACCATCAGAAGCATGGAAGCTTTCGAAATATGGAAAGACAAATATTCTGAAGCAAAAATTATTAATTAATCCTTTGGGTGCAATTATTAATTTAATAAGGAACTAGTTTACAGATTTCTAAGCAAAATAGTGTAAACCTAATTTTTTAAAATAAAATGGAGATAATAAAAAAATTGAGCATTGATATAAAACACATAGCAACACTTAATGGCCACAGTGGCTGTGTTTATGCGATCGATAAAGGTACAACTGAACATACGGTTTTTACCGGTGGCAGTGATAAATTTATTGCACTTTGGAATTTAGAAACCTTGCAAGCCGAAAAATTTACAGCTTCATTGCCATCTCCTATTTATACAATTTGTCATATTCCTGAAAAAAATATAATACTGGCGGGAACAACTACTGGGAGCATTCACATAATTGATTTAGAAAAAAAGAAAGAAATTAAAATACTGCAACATCATCTGGCTCCTGTTTTTGATATAAAATATTCATTAGAAACCAATTGTTTTTATTCCGCTGGTGGAGATGGTAATTTTGCCGTTTGCTCACTCGATACTTTGTCATTGGTAAAAATGAAAAAATTATCACACGAGAAAGTACGTAGCATTGATTTGAATTATATTACTTCTGAAATAGCGGTTGCCTTGGGTGATTGCTATATTCTTATTTTCGATCTGCACACATTGGAATATAAAAAAGATTTTATTGCGCACAAACTTGCGTCAAATGTTGTGCGTTATAGTCCAGATGGCAAATTCCTTTTGACAGGAGGAAGAGATGCTCATTTAAACATTTGGTCAGTTGGAAATTACGAATTAGTACACTCAATTTCGGCACACAATTGGGCAATTTACGATATTGTATTTAGTCCAGACGCTACTTTATTTGCCACGGCTAGTCGTGATAAAAGTATCAAAATTTGGGATGCAAAAACGTTTCAATTGTTACAACGCATCACAAAAGAAAATTTTGACGCGCATACACACTCGGTAAACAAATTAATTTGGAGTACTTATTATAATTATTTAGTATCTGTAGGGGATGATAAAATGGTTATGGTATGGGAAGTAAATAGAATATAAAAATCTACAACACATTATATTTGGTGGTTCTCGTTCAAAAAAAAGTTTACAGAAAATAATAGGAAAAAGGAGTTAAAAATAATAGAAATCACAAAAGAATAAGTTTTCGAAACTTAAAAAAATGCAAAAGATCTTGATTTAAAAAAGGATTTGGTAACTCTGCACACTATAAAAGATTGGAAGTAAAAAATTAAAGGTCATTGTAGTAATGAGAACGCCTGCATACTAAACGGAAGAACTGATTTACAACACTTTTCTAAATTCAATTTCGCATTTTTTAGCTAAAAAAACGAATATAAATGTCAAAATGATCTGCGATTTTTTTTCTGTAAAAGCAGTTGTTTTTTACTGCCAAAAGTTAAAAATAGTATTAAAGTAGCGTCAGTTAAAAATGATGTCGGGAAATTAAAATCACCTGCCCAATTAGCAGATGTTAAATGCAGAATTATTAAAATTACGCCTGTCTTTTTTCAATAAAAGTGTAAAAAAATTTAAAAAAATGAACTTAATGATCTTTATTCTAGACGAAATAAGGCTAAATTTTGTCATAAAGAAATCTGTAATGATTTTTTTTGTACTTTTTGAGGGCTGAATAAGGATTAAATTTGGCAAAAAAGAAAAGCAAGTATTTTTACATATTAAAAAAATAGGCGTTAAAAACGGCGCTACAATTAAAATACGCTTGTAATATGCTGTTCGGAAGTAATGAAGATTAGTTTTTATTATCTTCCCCTTGTTATAAAACAGACATTTCAAGTTTTTACAACTCTCTAAAGAGAATTAATATATAGGTCAGTATGAAAAATTCAACGGAAGGTCCTTTTAGACCAAATGAAACCAAAGTTACCGATTCAAATTTTACTTATGGTCATAACCAATCAGATGTATATGACTGGCTATCGGATATTGTTACACCACTTGATGATAAAATTTACAATATTATAGAGATTAAATTCAAAGGATCTCGTAAGGAATTTTATTTGAATCATCAAAATATGGATTTAAAAAACGGAGAATTAGTTGTTGTTGATGGCAATAGGAGTGGTTATGATATAGGACACGTTTCGTTGACGGGTGAACTAGTGCATTTACAGCTTAGGAAGAAAAATGTGCATAAAGAAGATATCTTCAAAAAAATCCATCGTAAAGCGACTCCTTATGATGCAAATAAATGGAAGCTTGCCAAAGAGAGTGAATTACCAACGATGTTAAAAGCACGCTGCATAGCAAGAGAGCTGGGAATATTGATGAAACTAACTGATGTAGAATATCAGGGTGATAAATCTAACGCTACATTTTATTACACCGCCGAAGGACGTGTCGATTTTCGTGCGCTAATTAAACATCTTTCGGAAGCATTTCACATAGGCATTGAGATGCGACAAATTGGGTTACGTGAAGAAGCAAATCGCATTGGCGATATTGGTCCTTGTGGAAGCTATATGTGTTGCCAAACTTGGTCAACTAATTTTAAAACCGATTCTCCTTGGGTATCTCTTCACAAAAAAAATTCTTTATATAAGCGACAAGCTGGTAAATTTGAATGTTACATCAATGATGAGAGTGAAAATAACCAACAAATTAAATCAGATGCTTACAGGGATGATTCCCGCACAAGCAAAAAATCTGCAGTTCCTAAGCCTTTGTCCTATGTAAATGTTGTAGGTCAGGATAGTATAACTCGTTTTGATAATAAAGAAAGTGAGTTAAAAAAAAACAATCTCAAAAAAAAGAAACGCAAACCGTTATAATAAGTTAAAAATATACAACCATGTCAGAACATAAAGTTGCTATAAGTTGGAAAAATGAGCAGGATGATTTCTCGTATAAAAATTATGATCGAACTCACAGCTGGAAATTTGGCGGTGATATTGTTATTAAAGCCTCTGCCGCACCAGAATATCTTGGCAAAAAAGAATTTGTAAACCCCGAAGAAGCATTTGCTGCTTCATTAGCAAGCTGCCACATGCTTACTTTTCTTGCACTTGCATCAATAAAAAAATATACCATATCATTTTACGAGGATAATGCTGTAGCTATTTTGGAAAAAAATGAAAAATTTTCTTCGTCAAGCTCAGGACCAGCAAGAATGGCCATCACAAAACTTTATCTAAGGCCAAAAATAACCTTTTCAGGAGATAACATTCCTAATGAGACTATAATAAATGAAATCCATCATCGTGCACACATGGAATGTTTTATTGCAAACTCGGTTTTAACAGAAATAATTATTGAGCCTGTATTTAATAAAGTATAAATTGTCAATAGGACATAACAATTCATCTGCTAGTCAAGTTTTAACAAAGATGATTTTTACTTTATAGTTTCATTATCTAGTTTCCTTTTTAAAATTTGAGAGCGCTTAATCTTAGTTGTTAGGGATTCTTAAATCAAAATTTGAATCTCACAAAATATAAAAGCAAATAAAAAAGATAAATTTATATCTATTTCAGCTGAAAAATTAAACAATTGAAAATACTATTTTTAGTAAAATCATCTAAAGTTTTTAGTTTTAATCTAAAGGAAGTTTTTTTCTATTATTGTACTTTTTAAAACTCCCACCCGTATCTGTTTTTATCAGAATGAGTGGGTTGGACAAAAAATTAAGAATTACTAAATTGTAAATTACTTAGGTTTTTATAGATACCGTTTTCTAAATTGATCAATTCTTGATGTGTACCTTGTTCAGAAATGGTTCCACTATCCAAAACTAAAATTTGATCTGCACTTCGTATAGTTGAAAGTCTATGTGCTATGATAATGCTTGTTCTTCCTTCCATCAAAATTTCTAATGCCTCTTGAACTAGTTTTTCGCTTTCACTGTCCAATGACGAAGTTGCTTCGTCTAAAATTAAAATACTTGGATTTTTTAGTAATGCTCTTGCAATTGCAATACGTTGTCTTTGTCCGCCAGACAATTTAATTCCTCTTTCGCCCACGAGCGTTTCAAATTTTTCAGGAAAACTTTCGATAAAAGTAAAAGCATTAGCTTGTTTTGCCGCTAAAAGAATTTCCTCATCTGATGCGTCTGGTTTTCCGTATGCAATGTTTTCTTTAATGGTTCCACCAAATAAAATCACATCCTGAGGAACAATACTCATATTGCCTCGAAGTTGTTCCAAATCAAAATCGTAAATGTTTTTTCCATCTACCAATATTTCTCCGCTATCAATATTATAAAAACGCAATAGTAGTGAAGCAATTGTTGACTTTCCTGTTCCACTTGGTCCTACAATTGCTATTTTTTGACCAAATTTAGCTGTGAAATTAACATCTTTTAAAACTTTGATTTCTTTACGGGATGGGTAACTAAATTTTACATTCTTGAAAGTTACATCCCCCTTTATTTTCTGAGTGGCTGCATTTTGAACTGAATTAATTTTTTCTGGTGATTCATCTAATAATTCAAATACACGCTCTGTGGCTCCAATCGCTTTTTGAATTTGGGCATAAAGCTCTGCAATTCCTCCAAACGAGGCTCCAACAAAAGTAGAGTACAAAACAAATGAAATTAATTGTCCAACGCTCATCTCGCCACTTATACTTAAACGAACGCCAAACCAAACAACGGCAACGATAGCTCCAAATAAGCAGAAAATGATAAAAGAAGCAAAGTAACCCCTATATTTCCCTCCTTTTATGGCTATTGCGACAACTTCCTTGATTTTGCCATTATAACGCGCAATTTCATACCATTCATTGGCGAAAGCCTTCACAATAGAGATCCCTTGCATTGTTTCTTCAACAATAACTTGGCTTTCAGCCACTTTATCTTGAACACTTTTGGAATATTTTCTAATAAACCTTCCAAATATAACTGCAGCAACGGCAACTAAAGGAACGACTGATAACATCAATAATGTAAGTTTAATACTTTCATTTGCAAGTAATAAAACACCACCAATAATTAGAATAAATTGTCGTAAAAATTCAGCAATTGTTGAAGTTAATGTGTCTTGAATTTGCGTTATATCAGAACTAATGCGGCTATTTAATTCACCCACGCGCTTTTGTGAAAAGAATGACATAGGGAGTTTTACTAAATTGCTATACAATGCTAATCTTAAACTTGCCAAAGTGTTCTCGGTAAAATTTACAAATAAATACAACCTAAAAAAGGAAAAAATGGATTGCATAAATAATATTACAACTAAACCAAGCGCAATATAATTAGCTTGCGACATATCTTTATTTTTTACGCAGTCAATAAGCATTCCCATCAATTTAGGAAAGGCTAGGGCAGTTGCGCCTGTAAACAGTAAAAAAACTAAACCAACATAAAATTTCCATTTATGATTGCCTGCGTATTTAAAAATTATCAGTGCTTTATTGAGAGAAGTTGCTGTAATTTTTGATTTGGGTAAATCATTTTCTTTGAATCTTGCCATCATTTATTATTTATGCGACAAATGTAAGACTATAGCAAGTCACTACAAAAAAATCATATCGATTAGTCTCTTATTTAAAATGCTGTAAAAGAGTGGGAAAGAAAATAAATGCTAATTTTTAATAATTTATTTCAAAAAAGTGCTTGCAGATACCATTTCTAAATGTATATTTGCACCAGCAATAACGGAAACAAAACTGCTAAAATGCATGAGGGCGATTAGCTCAGCTGGTTCAGAGCACCTCGTTTACACCGAGGGGGTCGGGGGTTCGAACCCCTCATCGCCCACAAAAGACAAATAACGCCAATGTAAGACATTGGCGTTTTTGTTTTCAGATTTATACTATTTTAGGTTTTCAAAAAAAGTCAAAATTGGTATCAAGTGCTCGATTGTAGCCACTGACAGCCCCCCAATAATTACAAACCTCCAAAGTCATTTGATTTTGGAGGTTTTTTTGGTTCGAAGAATTGACAGATATTTTATAAAATCTCTCAACACCATTAATTGCTATAATGGCAGGTTCGAATTGCGTAAGGTCCTAAGAAATAATCCAATAACAATAATTTTTTTTACTCCTACATTTTTTTTCTCTTTTTAGGATTAATTAATTATCAACCAAACAAATCACAAAAGTGGTTTTTCCATCATCATTTTTATGCGCCAAATAGCCGCCATGAGCTTCTACAATGCTTTTTGACAAAGTCAAGCCAATTCCGGAACCTTCTTTGCGAGTAGTGAAAAAGGGTAAGAATATTTTACTTTCTATTTCTTTTTCAATGCCTTTTCCATTATCGGTAATCATTATAAAAGTTCTCTTTTCTTTTACTTCCGCCGAAATAACAATCTGTTTCTTTACGCCATCTTTCAAAGCATAAATACAATTCGTTAAAAGATTAATCAATACCTGTTCCATTTGCTGAGAGTCAACATTTAGCCAGCGGTCAAAAGAAATCGTGTTTATGACTTCTATTTGCTCTTTTTTAAATAGTGGAGCCATGATTTGAAAACTGTTTTCAATCCATTTCAAAAATTCTGTTTTTTCTTTTTTGGGAGAAGGTAACATAGCTAGTTTGCGATAGCTTTCTACAAATTGCTGTAAATGGTCGCTTCGTCTCAAAATTGTGGCAACACTACTTTTCATATCATCTAAATCTTCCGCTGAAATGGTTTCCTGTTGAACTAAATCTTGTAAATTCTGAGAAAGTGATCGAATGGGAGTAATAGAATTTAAAAGCTCATGCGAGATCACTTTCATCAAATTGCTCCAGGCTTCTTTCTCTTTTTTCTCAATTACATTCTGAATTGAATCCAGTGAAACAATAAAATAATCCTGATTGTAAATTTCACTTCTGGAAGTCTGCATCAGAAATGTTTGTGTGTCTTGCTGATTAACACGGATTTCTAATGACGTTTTAATTTCTTGAAAATCCTGCTGTTCAATAATTTCACATAGAGAAGGTAACTGATTTTTCAAGTATTTCCATTTAGAAACTTTTGGCACATCAAAATGCTTGGAAAAATAGTCATTCATCAAAAAAATTTTCCAGTCGTTTCTATCTTTTTGCAGAATAATAATTCCCGTTTCGATAGTATTTAGAATAGAACGATACACAATATCTTTTGAAACCTGTTCGTTTTCTTTGCTTTTCAGGGTTTCATATAATTTGAATAAATTGGAATAATTTTGATACGATTTATGTTTGGAAAAATCCGAGGTGAAATCATTTTGCAAAATGGAAGCAATTATTCTGTCGTAAAGCAGAAAGGCATTTTTAAGATAAAAATACATTTCTACCATAAGTAAGAAAACCATAAAAAGACCAAATACAGCGGTAAAAACCAATCCTTTCTGAAAAAGAAAAATGGAAATTCCAGCAACGGAAAGAATAATAATCAATCTAAGAAAAAGGAGTTGGTATATTTTTAAAGATGTAAACATATTAGTTAATGTTATATTTTTCTAAACGTCGGTATAATGCACCTCTAGATAATCCTAGTTCCTCGGCAGTTTTACTAATATTATTGTTATTTTTCAACAGGATTTTCTCAATAGCCGTTTTTTCTACAGCCGAAAGTTGAATGTCATCTTGATTCTCTTCATAAGTTGTGATTTGCTCTAAATCTAAATCTGAAACGTTAATATGATTGTTCTCGCAAAGAATCACGGCGCGTTCTATTCTGTTTTCCATTTCTCGAATATTTCCATTCCAAGCGTGATTTGCTATTTGTTCCAATGCTTTTTCGTCAAAAGTAATTGTGTCTCGTCCGTATTTTGTCATCATTTTTTGCAAAAGATACTGCGACAAAGGAATTTTATCTTCGATTCGCTCGCGCAATGGAGGCAACACGATTTCCATAGTGTTGATGCGATAATATAAATCTTCTCTAAAATTTTTATCGGCAACTTCCTGTTTCAAATTCAGGTTGGTGGCTGTAATAATGCGAACATTCAGCGGCCTAGCTTTTGATTCTCCTAAACGGGTTACCATTTTGGTTTGAATTATCTGCAAGAGTTTAGATTGTAAATGCAATGGGACGTTTCCTATTTCATCCAAAAAAATAGTGCCGTTTTGAGCCATTTCAAAACGTCCTGGCGTATCAACCTTCGCATCTGTAAAAGCTCCTTTAGCATAGCCAAATAATTCGCTTTCAAAAATATTGGAATTTAAAGAACCCAAATCAACGTGAATAAAAGGACTATTTTTTCGCTCTGATTGCAAATGGATATGATGTGACAACACAAATTTACCGGTTCCGTTCTCACCAAGTATTAACACATTGGCGTCGGTTTTGGCTACTTTATCGGCCAGAGAATAAGCTTTTTTTATAACCTCTGAATTACCAACAAAAAATTCGTCTACAATCTCGATATTATTTGATTTCTTTTGCTCTTTCCTACTTTTGTCAACTGCTTGTTTTACAACGCTAAGTAATTTTTCGTTTTCCCAAGGTTTCAAAATATAATCAAAAGCACCTGCTTTTAAACCTTCTACAGCTGTTTCTACTTTACCAAAAGCGGTCATCAAAATAACGATCGTTTTTGGCGAAAGCGTTTTTATTTCTTTTAATAAATACAAACCTTCTCTGCCGTCTTCAAACCCTATTCTGTAATTCATATCGAGCAAAACCACATCAATGTTGTTTTGTGATAATAGTTCCACAACATTTTTAGGGTTATTAAGCGTATAAATATTTTCAAAGTGCTTTTTAAGTAGCATTTTGGAAGCAAAAAGAATATCTTCTTGATCATCTATGACTAATATGGAGGCGTTGGTCTTTTTCATTCTAATGCAATAGCTATCTTTTTTTATTCAGAAAATGGAATCATTGTTCGGTTTCGGACAAATAGTGTTCAATTATGGACACAGTGTAAATTTTATTAAAATTAAAATACTGATTATAAGATTATTATAATTTTTAATTTTCTGGTACGATTATCCTAATAGACTATACAAATAATAAACAATGGACACCAAAATCGTACGTAAAACTAACAAAAATAAGTATCTTTTACTGGCTTTGCCAATTATCTTACTCTTTGGGTATTTTGTTTTTACATCTGCTACCAAAAAAAGAAGTTTGAACGTAAAAAGAGCTGAAATTACAATTAAGACCGTTGAAAATAATTTTTTCGAGGATTTTATGTCTTTTCAGGCGAAAGCAGTTCCATTAAATTCAATGTTAGTGAATATTATAGAAGGTGGAGCCGTTCAGGAAATATTCGTCGAAAATGGCGATATGGTTATAAAGGGGCAACCTCTTGCAAGATTGTACAATCCTAATGCAGAGCTGGCATATATGCAACAGGAAACAGCAATTATTGAACAAATTAATAATTTGGATAAAGCCAAACTCGATTTGAGAAATCAGGAATTGAATTTAGAAAAAGACTTGATTGGTATAGAACACGATTATTTGGATGCCAAAAACTTATTCGAATTGAACCAAAAACTTTTTGACAAAGAAATACTTTCTAAAAATGAATGGGAAAAGACGCAAGAAAATTATCGTTTTCAAAAAGAACGCATGAACATCATTAAAAAAAGTGTCAAAAAAGAGAAACTAGCCAATCAAGGCCAGATAGGACAATTGAATCAATCTATTGGTTTCATGAATAAAAGTTTGGATATTTTGAGAATGAATAAAAAGAATTTCCTTATCACAGCACCAATTTCTGGTAGACTTTCTTCCTTTGAACCTATACTGGGGAAAACCTATGTGCAAAATACAAGTATTGGTTTTATTGATGACAGAAAAGGCTATAAGTTGATAGCTGACATCGATGAATTTTATTTGGATAAAATTGCAGCGCAACAAAAAGGAGCCGTAGATTTTGAAAACAAATCCATCGAAGTGCAAATAACCAAAGTGATTCCGGAAATTAAAAATGGAAGGTTTCAAGTAGAATTGGATTTTGTTTCATCTGAAAAATTAGATTTAAAACAAGGATTGAGTTTTGGTGTAAAACTAAACCTGTCAGAAAAAACCAAGACGGTAGTACTTTCCAAAGGAAGCTTTAACGAAGAAACTAGCGGAAAATGGATTTTTGTTGTCAATGGTAACAAAGCAGAGAGAAAAGCAATCAAATTGGGGCGAGAAAACCCTTTGTATTATGAAGTTCTCAGCGGTTTAAAAGCGGGCGAAAAAGTGATCACTTCATCCTATAAAGATTACAAAGAAGTCGAGATTTTGAATTTAGAATAAAGAAAAAGAGCTTAGAGGAAAGAAGCAAGAGTAAAGAGTAAATAATAAAGAGAAATAAACAAATATCATCAATCAAAAAACGAATAATAGTATGATTCAAATTAAAAATCTTTCTAAAGTATTTAGAACCGAAGAATTGGAAACAATGGCATTGAGTGAAGTTTCACTTACCATAAATCAAGGTGATTTTGTTTCAATTATGGGGCCTTCGGGAAGTGGAAAGTCCACTTTATTAAATATTATTGGATTGCTAGATAACGCTTCGAGCGGAAGTTATAAGTTACTCAATCAAGAAATTATTGGGCTGAAAGAAAAAGAAAAATCGAAAGCCAGAAAAGAAAATATTGGCTTTATTTTTCAGAATTTCAATTTGATTGACGAATTGTCGGTTTATGATAATATTGAATTGCCGTTGATTTACAATAACGTTTCTTCGGCTGAAAGAAAGAAAAAAGTAGAAACAATAGCTGATAAATTAGGAATTTCCCACCGATTAAAACATTATCCACAACAGCTTTCCGGAGGACAACAACAACGTGTAGCCGTGGCAAGAGCCTTAATTAACGATCCAAAAATTATTCTTGCCGATGAACCAACAGGAAATCTGGACAGCAAAAATGGAAATGAAGTAATGGAACTTTTAACTGATTTACATGCCAATGGAGCCACAATATTAATGGTAACGCACTCTGATTATGATGCTTCTTTTTCTCAAAAAACCATTTTGATGAAAGATGGAATGATACTTTCAGAAAAAGTTAATAACAGGAACGTGGATATATTAGGAACGGAATCTAAAAACTAAAATCATGCTAAAAAATTGGATAACTATATTTTTATACCACCTCAGAAAGAATAAGCTATTTTCTGCCTTGAATATTTTTGGATTGGCCATTGGAATTTCAGGATTAATTTTCGCATTACTGTATTGGAATGAAGAACAAAGTTATGATGCTTGGAATCCCGAAAAAGACAATGTGTATCAGGTTTTAGTACAGTTAACAGGAATGCCAGTTTTTTCAGATTGTGCTTTATTCCTAAAACCTATTTTAGATAAAGATACTAATGTAGAAAAGGTAGTTTATGCTGACAGCTGGTATCAAAAGGATAAAATTATCTACAAAGGCAAGAAAGAAATAGTTGATAAAATTATTAATGTTGAGCCTGATTTCTTTTCTCTTTTTCCATTTGAAATTATTAAGGGAGATGAGGTTTCGGCATTAAAAGATGATTCAAGTGTTGCTATTTCAGATGTGATTGTTAAACGAGTTTTTGGTGACGAAAATCCGATTGGTAAACAAATAACATGTTTGGATCAAATGTTTATAGTGCGCGCTGTGTATCATATTCCAGGGAACTCTTCAATTGCTCCAGATGTTATAATGAATAAAATGACGCAGTTCAAAAGTGAAAATACGACAGGACCTTTTATATTCAAGCTACTTCTTAAAATTAAAGATCCATCAAAAATTGAGAATACTCGAAAGAGTTTAGAGAAAACTTATAATCAAGATTTTGTTCGGAGAATTGCTCAGGAAGAAGGTTTTACTTTAGAAGAAATGGCTAAGAAAATGGGTCATTTTAATGTAGTTATAGAGCCACTTTCAAATGCGAGATTACATTCTATTACAGATGGATATCCAGAAGGGAGAGGGAATTATCAGTTTTTGTTGATTATGGTTGGGTTATCTGTTTTCATTCTCATTCTTTCGATTGTAAATTATATTAATTTGGCTACAGCGAATGCGGTTAAACGTGCTAAAGAAGTTGGTGTTCGAAAAGTTGTGGGGGCTTCAAAAGGTACTATTGTTATTCAATTTATTTTTGAAACTGCTCTAATAAGTTTGTTTTCGATTTTACTAGCATTAGTTATTGTTGAGTTGACTTTGCCGTATTACAATGATTTTTTAAATAAGAGTTTACGAATAATTGGTAGTCAGTTTTATCTGCAATTATTTCTGATTTTCTGTATTACAGTTTTGGTAGCAGGAATACTTCCAGCCGTTTACGTTGCTAATTTCGAAACTTTAAAAGTTCTCAAAGGCAATTTTGGAAGAAGTAAAAACGGAATCTGGTTGCGTAACGGAATGTTGATTTTCCAGTTTACAGTGGCTACTTTCTTTAGTGTTGGTTCTTATATTGTGTATCAGCAAATCGATTATCTAACCAATAAAGATTTAGGTTTTAAAGGAGATCAAGTGATGGAAATTAATTTGAATTTTCTGGATTCGGATTATGAAGTGGAAAACGTAGGGCAAAATATCTACAACAAATACAGTACAATAAAACAAGAACTGGCTAAAATAAAAGGTGTAGAACAAGCTTCTACAGGATTGATTTCATTTGATGGTTCAGATGATTCATTAGGAGGTGTATTGTACAATGATGAACTTTTTAAAGCACGGACAATTGCAGTTGATTTTGGTATGTTCGAAATGATGAAAATAGAAGTAGTTAAAGGAAGGTCTCTTGATCAGCAACATGCTTCGGATACTATTACTTCTGTGGTGATTAATGAAACAGCACAAAAATTGATGAACATGAAAGAGCCTATAGGAAAAGAACTAATTATCAAAGAACGAAAATTAAAAATCATAGGAGTTGTAAAAGATTTTAATTTATTAAGTCCTGAAGTTGAGGTGTCAGGGATGTATTTCTATCATCTTAAAACGGTAGATATTGCTCAAAATATCAATAAGGTTTTCGTAAAACTAAAATTGGATAATATTGAAAATACAATTACCGATATCGAAAAATTATGGGCAAAAATGGATACTGAGTATCCTTTTAAATATGATTTTGTCGATAAACAATATGCAAGAACTTATGAATCGTATGTGAAGCAAAAGAATCTATTTTCATTGTTGAATGTAGTGGTAATTCTAATCGCTCTTTCCGGGTTATTCGCCTTGGCTTCGTATTCAATTCAAAGACGCATGAAAGAAATTGCAATCAGAAAAACGCTTGGAGCAGAAACCAGTTTATTATTGAAAGAACTCTCTAAACAGTATGTTTTGTATTGTGTCATTGGGTTTTTAATTGCTTTGTTTCCCACCTATTATTTATTGAATATGTGGCTTGAGAATTTTGCTTTTAGAATTGAAATGACCTTGTTTCCATTCCTTTTTGGCTTTATAATATTATTGGTTTTAACGTTAATCATTGTTTTGTTAAGAGCCTATCAAGCAACAAAAACAGATGTTTTGAAATATTTAAAATATGAATAAAAAAATTGTTTTTACGGTTGTATTTTTAGCCTTTTGTGCATTGGCAAGTGCTCAGGGTACTTCTTGGTCGCTCACACGTTGTATGGAAACGGGATTGCAGAAGACTATTGAAATAAAAATCAGACAGCTGGAAATTAAAAGAACACAAAAATCACAAAATTCGGTTTTAAATCGAATGTTACCTACTGTCGATTTGTATGGACAGCAAGGTTATAATTTTGGTAGCACCATTGATCCTTCGACTAATGGAAGAGTAAGTTCTAATATTCAAAATGATAATTTCTATCTCAATGCCAAAACGAATCTGATTGATTTCAGTGCTTTTGCGAATGCTAAAAAAGACAAAATTAATATTGAGCAAGCCAAAGCGGATGTAGAAGTCATAGAAAATGAATACAAACTGCAAATTTTAGATGGCTATTATCAAGCACTTTATATACAGGAGTTATTGAAAATCCAAAAAGAACAACTCAAGCAAGCTTCATTCAATTTGGATAGAATAAATAAAGAAGTTGCTATTGGGAGTAAATCCCAAAGTGATTTATATGATATGCAGTTGAGCTTTTCGACTGAAGAAATCCGAAATCAGGAAACAGAGCAATTGTATGCTATAAAAAAGACAGAATTGTTTCAGTTGATGAATATTGTAGATGTGGCGACAGACGAAGTAATATTAGAACCTTATTTAAAGGAAGTAAATAAAGATTTTGATACTGAGTTGTATAATCCTAAAATTAAACTTGCCGAGCTCAATTATCAAAACAGTTTACAGTTGATCGGTTTAGAAAGAGCCAGCAATTATCCGATACTGTCAGCGTATTATGGATATTCTACTTTTTATTATAAAAATATAAAACAAGCAAATGCCAACACAGATTCTTTTTTCAATCAATTAGAAGATAATAAAAGTCAACAAGTTGGTATGCAGTTGAGCGTTCCTGTTTTCAATGGCTTTAGGAACAATAAAAAAATAAGTGCATCAAAAATAGCAGGTGATCAGGCAAAACTAGTAGTTGAACAGGAAAAACAACTATTAGAAAAACAAGTGATACTAGAAGAACAAAACAAAAGAAATTATTCGCAACTGCAATATAAATTAATCGAGAAGCAAAAGTTTGCTAGAGCTTCTTTTGCGACTACACAATCTAAATTTACTAGTGGCAAAGTGGAAGCAATTGTTTATTCCTCCGTGAAAAATCAATCGCTTTCGGCTGATTTTGAGGTTTTAAAAAACAATCTTCAATTGCAATATATTAATTTGAAAATAAACCTATTGAGAAGGAATCAGTTGTAAATATAATGAGTAATAATTAAAGGAATATTTAATCTAACGTAGTATCGATAACTTCTTTAAATCCTGCATAAAATGGTTCGGAAACGATCCCTTATGGACCACAGAAAAACAAACAACGCCATTGGAAGACAATGGCGTTGTTGTTTCACATTTATACTATTGTAGGTTTTCAAAAAAAGTCAAAATGGGTATCAAGTGTTCGATTGCAGTCCCTGACAGCCCACAAAATTTTAACAACTCCAAAGTCATTTGATTTTGGAGTTTTTTTTTAGATAAAACGCAATAAAATTAATTTATGGCTCTTCGCCTAAATTAGTGGAATTATATATTTTAGGCATTTCCTAAATAATACACCATCTTTATGAAATTCTGCGAATTTCTATAACCTCTTGCTCTAGATCTTGCTAACTGCATTACGCTATTTAATCCTTCTGAAACAGCATTTGTTATTCCCGTTTTGATAG